>JAJFHR010000141.1 GCA_021775515.1 Hyphomicrobiales bacterium
CCTCAGCCGTCACATCGACCTGTTGCAAAGGTATATCTTTAAAACTGGAAAGAGGTGCATCAGGAATAACTTGCTTCATGGACATGTCGAGAATCCAGTTAAAGTCGCCTTCCCGCACAAACTCTTCGAAGCCCTGAGCAATCACATCACAACGCAGATCATCAATATACTTGGCTTTTGTACGAGCGTTATCTGGGTCACTGTCATAGCCTCTTTGGACACGAAGTTCGGAAAGTGTAAAAGCAGACAGACGATCCACAAAGTAGGCAATTCCGTGCCCCTCTTTTAGAGTTATGAGACCAGCCGCCTTAGCTATTGCTCTTTCATCATTCAAAGCCTTGGCGTCGCGGTCTGTTCTTTCAACAGCTCTATCCATCCATCCATTCAGGTCATCTGATGTCTTCAGTTCTAGCCACTGAGGAAAGGCGCGTTCGTAGAGTAGCTTGAGAGCGGAATACTGACAAATACGCTGGGGCATTTCCAACTCAATACGATTGGCTGTCGAGGGTAATTGCAACTTAAACTCTTTTTTACGCCATGCATTTTCAGCTCGCAGAAGTACTCTGCGAAATCGACGAAGGGGCGCATGATCTGCTATCTCATGGGGCAATGCCTCCACAATCCTTGCAAGTTGCGCTGTGTTAAAGAAGTATTCAAAATGGCTGCCTTGCATAACTTCACGCAATCGAGCCGAGTGGTTTTTGACATCATGTTCCCAAAGGGATTTCACTGCATGTATTGCATCAGAATGGACATCTTCGACACTGCTCATCAACGCCTTGGTAAAACCACCCCGGCCTTTAAAGTGAAAGGAATTATGGCGCAATTCAGCAAGTCCTTTTAAGGCAAGCTCCAATATTTTTTTGTGATGCTGCTCATTCGGGCTTTGAAACAGGTCTGCACGGCTACCAAAGAGAAGCGGCACTTTTCGGCGGTAGCTCTCAGGATCAAATTTCTCACCTGCTAATCTTTCAATAGTTCTGATCGAGAAAATATCTCGTTGCTCCTTGCCTTTACTATCTACCCAATCCGTCAAAGTGCGTGAAGCCAGGGCGATGGTATGACGCCAGACCCGAACGAAAGCTTCATTGCGTTTGATTTCTGATTGCCCATTACTGGTCCAGTAACGACTTGCCGATATATCCTGCGGCCAATTGTTGAAGATATTGGCGGGGGCATCACCTTGATCCGTTGATGCTGAATAGTGCAATATTTTGCCAAGGCGCACGAGCGCATTGAGGTCGCGATTGTTCGACCTTGTTTCAATCAGAGCAAATAATGTTTCCATATCCTTTGGCAGGGCGCGAGACACAGTTTTTCTTTTGTGCCTTTTAAGGATGCGGGTGTAAGTGTCTTTGACAGCACTATGAAGATCAAACAACCCCTTGAAGTCTTGCCGAGCTCGCTTGATAGATAAAGCAGTGCCATCATCACCTTTGAACACGCGACCGTATTGAGCAAAGATTATTGGGGCTGCATCGCGTAACAAAAACTCACCACGGCGGTTTGCCTCTTTGGCGATTGCGGCCTGATAGATTTGACCTGCAATATTACCTGCGCTGATGTAGTCATCTTCATCTTGTTTAGACCACAGCAGGTGAGCGGCTGGCACACTTGAAACAGGCAATAAAACATTGTTGGCAATGCTCTTAGCTCTCGCGACAATACGACCTTGACGTTTTTTAGGTAAATGAGCGGCAATTCGGTATTCATTGTCATACAAGTGCTCATATATTTTATCAGCAATCTTTTCCGCATCCACAGCTGCTGCATCAATATCACCAGCAAATCGGACAAACCAGCGCCCCTTGAGATTGACGTTTTTTTCTACGCGATTACTCTTGTGGTAAGGGTGGATTTTTGCCCACCATAAACCATTAAGATGGTCTTTGCGGTCTTCGTATCCACTCAGCAGTTTTTTGTCGATCAGTTTTGCTAGGGCAGCTTTACCAAGCGTATCTCGCAGCTGGCGCTGTTCAGCAGTCGCCTTTTTATTACCGTATGGCTTGGTGGCAATCTTATCGATACAGGAAATCCATTGAGCCATGACAAGTTCAGGGTGCTGCAGGGAAAACTTATCGATAGCAACCGCTTGTTCGGGATCATTATAGAGATGTATTGACCGGATGGGTTTCTGACAAGTTGTGAAATGGGTAGCACTTCGACCATATGGCTTTACAATAAGCATGAGGCACTCCTGTGTATTTAGTCACTCCTGTGTATTTTTGAAAAGGCTATCAGTAAATTTAAGATTCAGTAATGAGGCATTTGGTGAAATTTGAATATTTCATATGAAAATCTTCATTTATAAAGCTTGTCATTGTAGTGATGATGCTCACGATACAAAAATTATTGTCGTATTTTTCGTTTTAGACACCACTGGCCTATTGCCGCCCGATAAATATTTGTGCGGATTTGAAGTTCATAATTTTTCCTTGGGAAATGCCAAGATTGTAATAGCTGCCGTGTCAATTTCTGTAGCCACAGGTGGTAATACATGGAAAAACGGCACATAAATTGAGCCGTTACGCCACGCTGTAATTCGCTATTTTTGGTTAGTTTTCTGAGTATTTTACTGGTGCTGCCGGGAGGAATTGAACCTCCGGCCTCTCCCTTACCAAGGGAGTGCTCTACCCCTGAGCTACGGCAGCGACAGCGCCCTTATATCGTTGTGGGCGCGATGAAGAAAGACATTATTTTCCACAATGGCAAAATTAAGCGCGGCTTTCACCATAATAGAGCGAGACTACGTGTTGAGCCTCGGCAAAAAACAGCCAGCGCTCGATAAACACGCCCAAAGCACTGGAGGCAACGCTTATGATTGTCAGTACAACAGAAAGTGTATTGTCGAGATAAAGATCAAGACCCAAGGCCAGGATCGGGGCAATAAATGCAAAAATCATAACGTAGTATCTAAGCTTGGCGGCATGTTTGCGCGCAACTTGATACCCCATCTCGCGCAAAACATAATTGTCCTGATAATGTGGACTTTCAAGCTGGTTGACCTGGGTTGACGCTGAAAGGCCGGTAGCTTGTTCGATCGTCCAGGTTTTATCCTCCCGGTCAATTTTCCACCAATAGACAAGTTTTATCATCATCGCCGCACCCACAAGCAAAAGTGTCGGCCCTTCAAGGTAAGTGGTACGGTAGCCAAAAAGCGCCATCAGCAACAACAACAACAAAGCCCCGGTCGCCAGCCCCAAGGACAAATAAACCGGAACCACCAGGGGGTTATGCCACTGGCGAATGGTGCGCAGGCTCGCATAAATCATTGCCGTGCAGATAATCGTGACGATGGCCATGACCGCGCCGGCGAGCGCCATAAGTCCCCAGATGCCTGAAAAATCCTCGAAAACAACCCAGGCAATCGCTGCCAGGCCCGCGGGGATGTAGGCTATGACCGCAGCCACACCTTCACGCGATAACCACGACGAGCGCCATTGCGAAAACGCCCGCCACGCGCGTTCGGGATGGCCGAGATGAAACGTCGACGACAAAAGTCCAACGGTAATCAAGCCAAAGGCTAGACCGAACGAAGCAACGCCAAACCATCGTTCGATTGGCAATAGGCCATTGACGCCCAACAGGCTGAGCCAAAAGATAAGTCCGTAACCGGCCCCGGAAGCGGTGGTGAACAATATAACGGAATAAGCGGGATGCATTTTGGCCGGACCTCTAACTTAACGCGACAATAATCTATCGGCCCACTGAAACAGCCGGTCAGCTTTGGACGTTGATTGTGATGCCGGTGTCGGCTCAAGTGCGACTGGCGCCCCGTCCGCGGCCTTGTCGCGCCGCGGCCGTGGTGGCAGGTATTTGTTGACGGGTTTGTAACCGAATTCCTCAAACAGGCCGTATCCACTGCGTTCTTTTACCAGTTTGGAAACCTCGCTTTTGTCATCACCCAGATCACCAAAAGCGCGCGCGCCGGTGGGGCAAGCCTTGACGCAGGCGGGAACGCGGTCAACTTCTTCAAGGTTTTCGTTATAGATGCGATCGACACAAAGAGTGCATTTTTTCATCACCCCATGAGCATAGTCATATTCCCGCGCACCATAAGGACAGGCCCAGGAGCATAATTTACAGCCAATACAGGTATCCGGATTAACCAGAACAATGCCGTCTTCTTCACGTTTATAAGAGGCCCCGGTCGGGCACACGGTAACGCAATCGGGCTCTTCACAGTGTAAACATGAGCGTGGAAAATGCACCGTGTTGCGGTCACCTTCAATATCGGCTTCATAGGCGTGAATACGGTTGAGCCAGGCGCCATGTGGATCATCGCCATAGGGATTTTGATCACTCAGCGGCGCCGAATAGCCTTGAGTATTCCATTCCTTGCAGCTTACCGCACAGGCATGGCAGCCGACACAGATATCAAGATCGATAACCAGGCCCAGTTTTTTGCCCCCGGAAGACGCCGGCAGAGATGTCATGTCGTCTCCTTGTTTTTTGAGTTTTTGTGAAACGATGCGCCAAACTGCAATGTCTCCGGCGGGCGCGTAAGTCCCGAGGGCGGATTAAGGGGGGCGAACTTTGGCAGGGACTGGGCGTTGGCTGTTGCTTCGGCCTTCGAAATATTAACCCTCAGGTCATACCAGGCGGCCTGACCGGTAACAGGGTCCGAATTTGAATAGCGGTAGCCGCCATCTTTTTCCGGCAACAGTTCGGATATAATGTGGTTGAGCAAAAAACCCTTTTTGGCTTCAGGGGCATCGCGATCAAGGTTCCAAGCCCCGGAGCGTTTGCCGATGGCATTCCACGTCCAGGCGGTATCGCGGTTGACGTTATCCATCAGTTTGATCTGAGCCTTGATGCGGCCATGATGGCTTTTGATCCACGCCCAATCTTCATTCTCAAGACCCAGTTCGCGCCCGCGTTCAGCATTCAAATAAAGGTAATTTGCGGTGTGAATTTGCCGCAGCCAGGCATTTTGAGACCCCCACGAGTGATACATCGCCATCGGCCGCTGGCTTATCGCATGCAGGGGAAATTCCGAGCCATCCACCATCGCTTCTTCAAATGGCGCATGCCAAAATGGCAAGGGATCAAAATAGGTTTCAATGCGCGCCCGGTGCTGCTCCGGTGGAAGTACGCCACCATGTCCGCGCGCCGATAATCTGAAGCGCTGCAACGTCTCACTATAGAGTTCAAAAATTATCTGGCCGTCAGCGCCCGTCAGACCCTTGTCATTTGCCCAGTCGAGATAATCCTTGTTGGCGTGCTTGAAATATTTCTGATTATCATCGAGTTCATGAAACCAGAAACAGCCGTTTTCAATATATCTGTCAAGCTGCTGCGGGTTGGGATCGCCGCGCAGAACAGATTGCCCGTCTGTGCCGCGCCAGCCGCCAAGCGGGCCAATTCCCGGTTTGCGCTCATGGTTGATGATATAGTCGGAATAGCCACCAGGGTATTTGGCGCTGCCATCCTCGTTGCTCATGCCCGGCAGGCCAATTCTCGCGCCTAAATCCAGCAAAACATCCTGAAAGGGTCTGACATCACGATCAAGGGCAACGACGGGTTGGCGGATCGAATCCGCAACGCCGTCAGGTTCTGAAATCGGCCGGTCCAACAGCGAAATACAATCCCAGCGCTCCAGATAAGTTGTGTCCGGCAGGATCAGATCGGCATAAGCCACCATCTCGGAATAATAAGCATCGGAGTAGATGATCTTGGGAATGACATAGCCACCACTTTCTGCATCCTTCCGGGTCAAAGCGTCAATGATGCCAGGAACATTCATTGACGAATTCCAACTCATGTTGGCCATATACATAAACAACAAATCAACCGGGTAGGGGTCTTTGTTGGCCGCATTGGTAATGACCATATGCATGAGGCCATGAGCGGCTAAGGGCGCTTCCCACGAATAAGCCTTGTCGATACGCAACGGACCTCCCTGATCATCAACGAGCAGGTCGTCGGGTCCTTTGGTGAACCCCAGTGGCGGGCCTGGCAGGGGGGTGTTGGCTTTGACCTCACCGATTTTTCCGGCGGGCTTCATGTGTGGCGGAATTCGCCGTGGAAAAGGCGGTTTATA
>JAJFHR010000142.1 GCA_021775515.1 Hyphomicrobiales bacterium
GCAAAGGTGAACGTGTCATTGCCACTGCCGCCAACCAGCGTATCATTGCCGCCGCGGCCGACCAGAATATCATTGCCATCACCGCCAAACAGCTCGTTGTTTGCCGCACTGCCTAAAAGCGCATCACCAAAGTCGGAACCACCAAGACGTTCAATACTGATCAGCGTATCACCTTCAGCTGTACCACGAAGACCGGTCCCGGCTTCAAGGTCAACAATCACCTCCTGGGCGCTGTCATTGTAAAAGGCGATATCAAACAGGTTATCGCCGCCATCAAGCGTATCGGCCCCCAAACCGCCATGAAGCAGGTCGGTGCCTTCACGGCCGCGCAAGGTGTCATTGCCAAGACCGCCGACAAGGTCATTGTCTGAACTGTTGCCGTTGATGGTATCACTGTCTGAAGAACCAACCACGTTCTCAATGCCTGAGAATGTATCCCCTTCAGCAAACCCGCGAACGCCGGTACCGGCGGCAAGATCGATGATCACACCTTCTAAGGAATCGGCAAAAGACGTTGCATCGGTGCCGGCACCGCCATAAAGGCCATCAGAACCGCCACCACCAAACAGCATATCATTGCCATCTCCGCCAAACAGCTCATTGTTAGCGGCATCGCCTGAAAGGGCATCATCAAAATCAGAACCAACAAGCCGCTCAACACCGACCAGCGTATCCCCTTCAGCTGTACCGCCAAGACCGGTCCCGGCTTCAAGATCAACAATCACCCCCTGCGAGGAATCACTGTAAAAGGCGATGTCAAAAAGGCCATCCCCGCCATTAAGCGTGTCAGCTCCTACGCCGCCATAGAGCATATCGGTGTTTTCTCCACCATTAAGGGTATCTTCACCGATCCCACCGAACAACGTATCGTCGCCTGCACCACCGAGCAAAGCATCGTTGCCGGTGCCGCCATCTAATGAGTCGTCGCCGTCATTGCCAAAAAGGTTGTCAATGCCACCTAGACCCAAAATTATATCTGACCCTCCCGCTCCAAAAATTGAATTGTTCCAGAAGTTGCCGTTAATCGTCAGATTTGGAGCACTTTCAATTAATTGCATATTGGTAAGACTGACCGGCATGGTGTAAACGCTGGCACCAAAGTCCTGCGCCCCATAAACCACTCGAATATTGGAAATATCGAGCGACTGCAATTCAGTCCGCGGATTGCTTGGATTAAAAGTAGCGTTCATAATCGCAGGTCCACTGTTGTCATGCAGCAAACCGATGGTGTGACCTATCTCATGAATGGCGACAAAGGTCATAGTTTCAGTGTTCCAGAGGGTAGTCTCTGTACTGTCTATTACCACATCCCCATTGCGGGCAGACTGTGCTAAACTTCCGCCTGAATTTGGGAAAAATGCGCTACCCGCAATTCCGAGGTCCCCATCAATTGAAGCAGCAGAAACTCGAATGTCGGAAAAACTGCCGAAGCCTATATGACCGCCACCATCCTGCACCTGGATGAACTCAATATTGGCAACCTTTGACCACGCATCAAATGCGGCCCGCCACACCGCAGTATAATCAAAACTAAGAAAGTTTGAAAAACCTACAGTCTGTCCACTGAAAAAACTCCCAATACCCGTTGAGTTTAAAAGTCCCGAGCCGGTAAAACTCCAGGTGACGACACCTCCATCTGTGCCCAGCGTGCCGGAAGGTCCCCATTTCCCACCGTTTATTGCCGCCATACTTTTTTCCTACTTTGATTGATTTGAGAGAAATTTCTTTAACACCCAACGTTATGCAGCTCAAGCACATCTTCCATATTTTATACTTTGTGTAAAAATAATCTACGATTCGCGTAAGTGAACAATACCGTTAATTTTGTTCTCACGAGGGCAGGGGGATTGTTTGCAACCAATCTTTGGCATATAAGACCCATCACAATGCGGAAGCTTCAGCAAACCGGGATATTTTGTATTCAACGTTTTTTATGGCTTTTTCTTTGGGGACTCGTCTAATGGTAGGACAGCGGACTCTGACTCCGTAAGTCCAGGTTCGAATCCTGGGTCCCCAGCCAGGTTTTTATCTTAAAATTAGACACTTTTTGTCCGCCTCAAGAAATTCCTTCGACCATTTATAGTAGATGCATTCAGCAAGGTCTTCCCGACGGCACAGTTCAACTATGCAGTTTTCACCACCAGACCATTCAAAACAATGCGGATCCTTTCCTCGGCGCTGCACCCGCGATGGGTCTTGCGCTTAATTGTCCGGATCATCTTTTCAAAACCCGATCCTCGGGTCCTAGATTTATGTCTCCTCTTCGCTAGATATTTGCCGGATTAACCACTTTTAGATGGGCGGCAGATCAATCCAGCCTTAACGCTAAGGGACAACTATTTACAATCAAAGCTATAGATCACAAATTTGCTTAGAAGTTTTTCTTTTGTATTGGTAAGAATTGGGTTTTTCCCCGACCTTCCACAAACTTCTTTGGCTTGTTTAATCGCATAGGCTTGCCCCTTATCGGTGGATATCTTCACGCTGTTAATAACATCAAGAGAAAGCGTACTGGGACCCGTTCTTTGACTTTGTTTTTTTGCTGTGCAACCAGCAACAAATAGAGCGCACAGAACACAAACAACCGCATGTTTCATGTAATAATCCTCAAATCTGGTATTGCGGGAGAGTGCTTTATTGCATGGATGAAAGATTTTTGCATTCAATGCATCCAATTATTCACCACAAGTTAGCGCTTATCCAGCGGGCTTTAGATCTCATTCTAGGGATGACAACGTACACACCTCTATACCCGCCGTCTTGAGGAGCGCCTTTTACAAGGCGAACATGTACCTTGCCTAGCACTCTGTAGGGGCGTTTTGGTTTGTTTTCGAAAATTTGAACAACATTATTTTTGTTGGATTGCCCTATTGCACTTTTATTCATCTCTTCAGTTATTTTGCAGCCCTCGCTTTGGCTTTGGATCTTGCTTGATCCAGATCAACGCCGGATGGGGCTGAGCTGTGCACCCTAAAAATCTAGACGGGTTTTCGGTAATCCGATTTTCCCCGGTGCACATGCAAACAAAGCTCAACTGAAGGAGGGTTTAATGTCAGCATCATTTCACCGGTTGTTGCGGATATTGGTTGGCGCTGTCATCAGTGTATTTTACCTTCAGCCGGCGGGCGCAAACGATTCTGTCGCGCGTTTGGCGGCCGGTGGCTTGGTGCTCGCTCATACCAAAGACATTGAGATGCGTTCGGAGTATCTGTATGTTTCAGAGCGGAAAATCAACGTACGCTATCGCTTTTTTAACCGCTCTACGACCGATGTCTCCACGCTTGTCGCTTTTCCAATGCCCGACTTAAAACCAATGACCGAGGGTGATGATTATAACCTGCCGACAGATGATCCGCTAAATTTCCTGGCGTTTCAAACCAGGGTCAATGGCAGTCCTATTACTGCAAAAGTCGAACAACGGGCCTATGCAATGGGGCTTGAGCGCACCGACATGCTGAAGGCACATGCCGTCCCTGTCGCCCCTCATCTCAAACAGACCCATGAGGCACTCGATCAGCTCCCGGCCGATGTGGCCCGCGAGTTCATTCGTCTTGGTATTGTGCGAGAGGAAACTTACGACATCGGTCGCGGCATGGAGAGGCATTTTTTTCCCTCCTGGACATTGCGCACGACCTATTACTGGAACCAGAAGTTCCCGGCCCAAACTGAAGTTGAGGTTGAACATGAATATCGGCCATCCGTTGGAGCCTCCGCAGGAACCATGATTGGTATGGCCGATAACCCAACCGGGATCGACGCTGAAACAAAGACGCGTTATTGCCTTGATAAACAATTCATTGCCGCGGCCCGGCGCGTCCAAAAACGCCTGCGTGCTCAGGACGGATTTGTGAGTGAACGCAGGCTCGAATATATTCTAACAACCGGTTCTAACTGGGCCGGGCCAATTAAGAAATTCCGGCTGGTTGTCGACAAGGGTGCGCCCGAAAATCTGGTCAGCTTCTGTGCCAGCGGTGTCAGGAAAATCTCGCCGACGCGGTTTGAAGTGCAAAAGAACAACTATTGGCCTGATAAAGAGCTCAACGTGTTGATCCTCAAACCTGAAACGGCAACTCAATAACAGGTAATGCCATCAGCCCCCAGGCCGGTTATTAGATCTTCTGCATGAAAAATAGGCCAGCAAGAAGCCACATCATCGCGCATAGGACGAACCAGGGCAGGCGGGAGGATAAAATCGCTTCTGTTCGGGCTTTTTTGGAATTGTCTGCTCTAAACGTATGGATTTGAGATTTTTGTGCTGGTTTGAACCAGCCGTTTTTTTGTAGTTTCTTTTTAATTATGGGAAAAAGATCGCTGATATCGTAGGTTTTTTTAATGTAGGGCCTCATTCTGCCATTACCTTTTTTGCTGCCGAGGGATGATATGCACCACCATCAGCAAAAATCATGCCCATATTTAAGGCCAGCAAAATCACCGCTCCTGTGCCAGATAGAGGCAGTTTGCATTCACAAGTTTCATGATTGGCAAATAACGTGTACACTGGTCTGCAACTGAATTATTCATGAGCCGACCGCTGATCCCTTTTTGTGTATCTTTAGTCATGAAAATTGAAGGATCGGTCAGGCTTAGTGGGTTGGAACGTGAGTAAACCGATTGCCGCGAAAGAAGCCGGTGAGGCTAAACCGACGCCTCATTCTGAGCCATTTGAACCGGAAGGACTAATTAAGCCTTCTGCCAATGATCATGTGCCGGCAAACCAGGCAAAAAGCAGCGATGATACCGGATCGCAGCATTGCCAGAAAACGCGCGAAGCCAAGTCTTCCGCTCACTCGCCTGATCCAGCCTCTGCGAGCAAACGTCAGCGCAAGAACAAAAAATCGAGGCAATCCAGATACAGTCCAAACTCTTCCAAACGCCCGAATGTTTACGCTGCACTTGATCTTGGTACCAACAACTGCCGCCTGCTGGTGGCCAATCCAAACCGCCATACCGGCTTCAGAGTTATTGATGCCTTTTCGCGCATTGTGCGTTTGGGTGAGGGATTGACGGGCAGCGGAAGCTTGAGCCATGAGGCCGAAACCCGAGCAATTTCGGCGCTGAAAATCTGTACGGACAAGATGATCCGGCGAGGTGTGCAGCGCTCGCGGCTTATCGCCACCGAAGCCTGCCGCAGTGCAACAAATGGACAAGAATTTATTCACCGGGTGAAAAGCGAAACCGGTCTGGAAATTGAAATCATCGATCGTAAAACTGAAGCACAATTGGCCGTTGCCGGTTGTGCTGCCTTATTGTGCCCCGAAAGCGAACGCGCTCTGGTCTTTGACATCGGCGGCGGGTCATCCGAAATCATGTGGCTGGCACACAAAAACTGCAACTACGAGATTTTAAGCTGGACTTCTGTTCCCATCGGCGTTGTCACATTGGCTGAAAAATTTGGCGGTATTCGTGTTGAAAGTTGCGAATTTAAACAGATGGTCGATTATGTCATGCCTTATCTACAACGCTTTGAGGAAGAATATCAGATCAGTTGCGAACTAAAACGACACAACGCTCATATGTTGGGAACCTCGGGTACCGTGACAACCATCGCCGGCATTCACCTCGAACTGCCGCGTTACGATAGATCAAAAGTCGATGGCTGCTGGTTATCTGCCGAGGAAGTATCCGCGGTTAATCAGCGGCTTTTGGATATGCCCTTCGATGATCGCAAAAACTGCCCCTGTGTCGGCGAGGACCGTGCTGATCTGGTTCTGGCTGGCTGTGCCATACTGGAGGCAGTGCGCCAACAGTGGCCGTGCGAGCGGGTGCGGGTTGCAGACCGCGGGTTACGCGAAGGAATTTTAACCACGCTAATGTGCGAGGATGGAACCTTTGGTGTTGATTGTCGCAGCCGCGAAAACAATCCCAGGTGCGGACCGTTCAGGCGTCGGCGGCGGCGTCCAAGAAGATCTCAAAAATCCAATCCCCATTCTGAGAAAAATGGCAATAGGTCTTAGGTCCAGTGACAAAAAGCAAACGAGGCAGCGGTGACAGCGGCGACGGGCCGGGCGGGGGCGCGCGCGAGCTTTCCGTCAGGGTCAAGACTGCCAAGCGCCGGAAAATCTCATCAACCAGATGGCTGCAGCGACAGTTGAACGATCCTTACGTTGTTGCTGCAAAACGCGAAGGATACCGGTCGCGTGCCGCCTACAAGCTATTAGAGATTGATGAGGCGCATGGGTTGTTGAAAAGCGGGGCAACCGTCGTCGACCTCGGGGCGGCACCCGGCGGCTGGAGCCAAATTGCGGCCCAGCGAATTGCGGCGCCGGAAAAAGGCCGGATTCTCAGCATAGATATCAACGAAATGGAGCCGATTGTAGGCGTCGATTTCATCCAGATCGATTTTCTCGATGACAAAGCACCGGATATCATCAAACAGGCAATCGGCGGAAAAGTGGACGTTGTGCTGTCCGATATGGCTGCACCGGCTAGCGGTCACAAACGCACTGATCATATCAAGATTATGGCCCTGTGCGAGATCGCCCTCGACCTGGCCGATGAGATATTAAAGCCGGGCGGACATTTTTGCGCCAAGGTGCTTCAGGGCGGCACTGAGAAAGAGTTGCTGGTGAAGATGAAACAAAAATTTGAGACAGTTAAACACGTAAAGCCAAAATCCAGCCGATCTGATTCAGCCGAGACTTATGTTTTAGCAAAAGGGTTTCGGGGACCTTCGGAAGATTGACTAAAAAAGAAGGGCCGCTTTACAGCGGCCCTCCATGAGCTTCGTGAGTCTGGGACTCATGCGGCTGAAAACTCAGCCTGAAGGAGTTATTGGAAAACCGAAGATTGCTCCGTTGAACCAGTTAAACATCCAAAGCCCGTAGCCCTCACAGAAATCTCATTAGACATTGGATCACCTCCTTTCGCTAGTTGAACATGAACAGGACTATGACTGCGATCGAGTGACTCGGCAAGAGCCTTTTTGCCATGTCTGTAAGGCCTTAGGGCATGATCTAGAAGTTCCGGCCGAAATCTGGCTCCCAGTCATCGCCCCAGGCATCTTTCCATAACCAGGGTTTATCGGAATTGGATTTGGTCGTGCCGCCGCACCATAAGTCATAACGCTCATCGCTGTGTTGTTGAAAGAAACGTTCGATGCGCTGGGATAATTCCTGCGCTATTTGCTCATGGGCGGCATCTCCTATCAGGTTGTTTTTTTCCTGCGGATCTTTTTCAAGATCATAAAGTTCGTCTTCCAGCAGGTGGTGGGGGCTTTTGGCAAAACGTTTCATATAGAGCCATCTGGCCGTTCTCACTGCGCGGGTTTCTTCCTGTTCCATGAACACTGCATCGCGCCAGTCCTGAGTTTGGCCATACAAGCAGCCCGAAAAACTTTGTGAATCGTAATTACAATAAATATTTTGGACATCGATGCCGATATAATCCAGCAAGGTTGCAAACAGGTCCAACTGGCTGATGAGTTCGCCACAGGTCTGCCGCACCTCTATATGTTCAAGGTGTGAGGCGATCAGCGGAATATTAAAAGCAGCGCGATGAGTGTTGGCCGGCCATGTTGCCTGACCATGGCCCCAAAAACCATTGTGACCAAGTGAATAGCCGTGGTCTGCCGTGTAGATAACCAGCGTGTCTTGGCTAAGATCATTGCGGCTCAGCGCCTGCATAATCCGGCCAACACCATCATCCACCATCGACATTTGCGAAAAATAATTACGTAGGGTTTCAAGATCATTGGGAATTCTTAAATGCGCTGTGTAATCAATGCCGCCACCGCTTTCATTCATGCGTTGAAGAAATCTGTCGATGACTTTTTTGTTAAGGCCCTCGCGCGGGATGGAGCGCATTTCGGTATCTTCATAAAGCGCGGCGTAACGATTGTTTGCCGGCCCCTTGATGGCGGGCCAATGTCCGTAAGGCGCATTATAAGGCACAAACAGAAAAAACGGTTCCTCACCTCCACGATCATAGGCATTAAGAAATTCCACGGACTTGTCGGTGAAGTAGTCGACGCTGTGACCTTCAAACACATAACGTTGATCGTTGTCGATGAACGTATTGTTGTTGAAATTGATCGTATGCCCATGCGGAAAAGTCACCCAATGATCAAAGCCGTTTTGCGGCTCAAACGGGACGCCCAGATGATATTTTCCAATTAACGCGGTAAGATATCCCTGTTCCTTGAGAATGACCGGGAAGCTTTTAAATTCGCCAATGGCGTTCCATTTTTCCGGCCACTGGTCCATGATACGGTCGTCGAGCCAGGTGTGAATTCCGTGTTGCGAGGGCATCAGCCCGGTCAACACCGAGGCCCGGCACGGCGAGCACATGGCGTTGACGCAAAAAGCATTGTCGAACCGAATGCCGTTTGCCGCCATCTGATCAATGTTGGGTGTATAGATTTCATTATTGCCATAACATCCCAGCAATTCGGCGGGCTGATTGTCGCTCATGAACATGAGAATATTGGGGCGTTTTAACGGCAATGAAAATTTCCTCCTGATGGGTTATCAACAGCATCAAAAATCGGCAAAATCCAAATGGCAAAATTGTTTCTGCCGCCAGCCTATCATTGCGTTGATTTTTTGCTAATTTATTTTGGCCAGTTGAGGTCGAGAAGTGAGGTTTTCTGTTGTCCGGTTTCGTCGAAATTTTCCGGTCCAAGCCAGGCTTCAAAATTCCGGCGAATCGACGGCCATTCGTCTTGGGTTATGGAAAACCAGGCGGTATCGCGGTTTTTGCCCTTGATAATGAGGTGACGGAAAAAAGTGCCTTCATAAGAAAAACCGAAACGTTTTGCCGCTGCACGGGATTTTTCGTTAAGCGCATTGCACTTCCATTCCAACCGGCGAAATTTTAAACGATCCAAAACATGCGCCATCATCAGATATATGGCTTCAGTGGCCAAACGCGTTTGTTGAGCCGACGGCACAATCCAGATATGGCCGATCTCGACGCTGCCGTGCTCAGGGTGAATGTTAAGAAATGACGCCATGCCGAAGGGCTGAGAATTTGCGGCATTTGTGAAGGCAAAAAACAGCGGGTCTTTGGAGGCCGCAC
Organism: Hyphomicrobiales bacterium; assembly: GCA_021775515.1. Taxonomy (GTDB): domain Bacteria; phylum Pseudomonadota; class Alphaproteobacteria; order Rhizobiales; family JAJFHR01; genus JAJFHR01. The sequence continues at coordinate 9,016 of JAJFHR010000142.1, forward strand.
ATCCGGTCATCCAATCAGTCATCTCTGCCGCAGTTTGAAACGGGCCGTAAGGCAAATAGGCCCAAAGATTTTCCCTGTCTGTGACATTATGAGAAAGGTCGAATAACGCCTGGCCGTGAGCGGCGGGATCAATGGCAACAACTCTAACACCATCGCCCAAAAGTATGTCCGACACCTCCGGTGAGCGGGCATGAGACGCCGCCGCCTCTGCGCTGAGCCTGCGTACCCGCGCAGCACAGTTTAAATTTTCCTCGGTCATGACTTTCCTTCATGCACTCTCAATATGCCTGACCACAGCTAAATCGGTTGGGCGGAGATCACTTTTTGAAACAGCTCAAGATCAATGTTTCCGCCGCTCAAAACAACACCAACGCGCTTGCCTGTCATCTTGTCGCGCTCTTTCATCAAAGCAGCAAAGGCTGCCGCTCCAGCACCTTCTGCTAAATTGTGGGTGTCCTGATAAAGGGCGATGACCGCCTGTCTAATATTCTCCTCATTGACCCTGACAATGCGCTCGCATCCCTTCCAGATCACATCCATGGCCTCTTCCTGAGGCACCTTGCAGGCCATGCCATCGGCAAACGTGCGCGCACTTTTAGTAGTAATAATCTGGCCCTGTTCAAACGATTGGGCGTAGGCATCGGCATTTTCACTGACCACCCCGACAATCTTGGTCTTTTTACCCAAGAGATCGCGCACGGTAATCATGCCGCAAATGCCCGAACCCAGACCGATGGGCACATAAACCGTGTCGAGGTTTGTAACTGCCTCAAACAGCTCACGGGAATAGGTCGCCACCCCCAGGGCGAGAGATTTGTGAAATGACGGCACCATCGATAAATTGCGTGCCGCGGCCAGGCGGCGGGCCTCTTGTGCGGCATCGTCAAAGTCTTTGCCACAAACGATCAGTTCAGCCCCGAAGGCCTCCATCGCCCGGTTTTTTTCGCTGCTGTTTCCCTCTGGCACCACGACCGTTATGTTGACACCGGCAGCGGTTGCTGCGCGGGCAATGCTTTGGCCATGATTGCCACGTGTGGCGGTTATCAGGCCGGTTGCTTCAGGATTTTGCCGGCAAAATTGATCTAAAAACACACAGCCGCCACGCACCTTAAAGGCCCCGATTGGGGTATGGTTTTCGTGTTTTACCCACACATCAACTCCACTGCGGCGAGCTAGCAGCGGCCAGTTAATTTGCGGGGTAGGAGAAAGAACGTCATAAACAATCGAGCAGGTCTGCTCTAACTCATCGTGTGAAAATAACATGGTAAAGCCGCCTCAAGACTGGTGTCGTGACGCACCTGCCTTCAGGTACAAGTGCTGTGCCGCAATATGTACCAACGATAAAAATAACACAAACACCATCTTTTTGGTGCAATTTCACTTAGGACATAATTTCAGCATCTTTTTGTCTTTTTTGCAAAAAGGGGGGCACCGAATTTCACCTGAATCTGTAATTGGGCTGGCTCTGGCCCCTGGAATTGAACAGGCTGCATTTAACCAGGTCCACCAGGATGCAGGTTGATCTGACTAAACGCAATTAGGAGAACAATATGAATAAACTTGGAACTGCATTTTTCATTACCGGATTGACCATGTCCTTCAGCACGGGAACAGCGCTTGCCGCCAACACGGCTGATCATCCAGCGGAAGCAGCAAAATCAACAGAACAGAAAATTGAAGGCATGTTGCTGCCCTTCATGAGCCCGTCCAAGGGGCGAAAACTGTTCGCCAGCAAGGGGTGTGTGGTCTGCCATGCCATTAATGGCATTGGCGGAGAAGATGCCCCCCCACTGGACGCAAATACTATGCCACGGATCATGAACCCGTTTGATTTTGCCGCAAAGATGTGGCGCGGCGCGGGAACGATGATTGCGGTTCAGCAAGATGAACTGGGTGAACAAATTGAGTTTTCCGGTGAGGAACTTGCCAATATTATTGCGTTTGTGCACAGCATTGATGAACAAAAGAAGTTTTCTAAGGCAGACATTCCCCCTCGCATCACTAAGATGATGGGCCATGCGGAGACCGAAGAAAAAGATCATGACGAAAAAGAAGAAAGTGAAGAGGGCAAAAAACCAAAGGAATAAAAGCTAGCGGCCAGGCACCGGTTCTGCCTAGTGTCCCAACGACAATTTACGGTGAGAGTAACCGCAGCCAATTTAGAATGGTATGCGTGAGGCAATTTGCTCGCTCTCATGGGCCTAACAATTGACCCGGTGCCGACCGCACTGATCTTATGACTTCGTGTGGCGAAAAGCCTGTTTCTTCAATTGTCAAATTGGCATATTAATTTGCTGAACAAAACTGAGGAGAGGGGACGAACTTGCATGTAAAATCTAACTTCATCGACGCGTTGGCCGAGGTGAAAGAGCATTGGTCCCCCCGGGTTGTGGGGCAAGTTAACGATCAATATGTAAAGGTTGCCAAGCTACTTGGACAATTGGTCTGGCACAAACACGACAATGAAGATGAGATGTTTTTCATCATCAAGGGCGATTTGAAAATTGAATATGAAGACGGCATAGTCGATTTAACCGCAGGCGATTTTCACATCGTGCCACGTAACACAATGCACAATCCCATCGCTAACGAAGAATGCTGGATTGCACTGATTGAGCCGGTCTCAACCAAACACACAGGTGACGTTCAAACCGATCGAACAAAGAGCCTCAAGGATCAACTGGCCTAGGGTTGCTTTTTCTCTGGTAGACGTGAGCCAACCTGCCACAGTTGCGGGTAATTAAGAGTGTAAGAACCTATTCATTCCTCCTCGGTGGACAGAGAGTAAACCGCTTACAGTCACAACTTCTGGGCGGCGGTGATCCTCTTGACAAATCGATCCGGCTAAGGGCGGTCGGCATGGTTATCCGGCGGCGATTTTGTCGAAGCGTGCGGATACCACGTTGCGGGCAGCGGTTCCGGTTCGAACACGATAACCGCGCTGATAGGCAAGAGACATCGAATTGGCAATGCGGATCCACAGGTGAGGGGGCTGGCGTTTGTCAATTTCGAAGGCATCAAAGCCGCAATTACTCATGAACACGCCCTGGTCCGCCAGCACATTGCCGGTCGCCCGCAACTCGCCTAAAAATCCGAGCTGCGTGGTGATGATGCGCGCTTGCGAATAGGCCCGGCCATCGGTAAATGCAGGAAAAACAAGCGCAATCAGATCAAGACTGTCAACATAGGCCGCTAGTGCTTCGGCATCTTGATTATTTTCAAGAAAAACTCCCAACTTGCCCGGGCGCGCCGCGAGCGCATCAAAGTCGTTAGTCAAACGCTCTAGGTTTACGATGATATCGTCATTTTCGGGAATATAGGTCTGATCGCCGGCGTATATCCAGGTATCCTCGACGATACGTCCGCATTTAAGCAGTGGCATAAAGCGCCTCCTTGAAGGGGGTGGCCCCAAGACGGCCGTAGAGCTGTTCAAAATTCTCGCCATCCTGCCGCAGATTGACATAGGTATCGACGATGGTTTCAACCGCATCAATGACACCATTAGCAGAAAATCCGGGTCCGATAACGCTGCCGATGGCGGCATTTTCACCGGCATTGCCGCCAAGGGTTATCTGGTAAAATTCCACACCCTTTTTCTCCAGACCCAATATGCCGATCTGGGCGACATGGTGATGACCGCAGGCGTTAATGCAGCCGGATATCTTGATCTTGAGACCGCCAATATCATGCTGACGCTCAAGGTCGGCAAAACGATTTGAGATTTCCTGTGCAATCGGAATGGAGCGGGCGGTGGCAAGGGCGCAATAGTCCATGCCGGGACAGGCGATAATGTCGCTGGGCAAGCCGATATTCGGGGTCGCCAGGTCATGGGTTTTCAGCGCCTGCCAAAGATCGAACAGGTCGCTTTGCTGGACATACGGCAACACCAGATTTTGTTCATGCGACACCCGAATCTCGCCTTTGGAGAAGGTCTGGGCGATATCGGCGATAGCATGCATCTGGGCCGACGTTGCATCGCCGGGAATACCGCCAATCGGTTTTAGAGAAACGGTGACAATCGTATGGCCTGGGTGTTGATGTGTACTCAGGCTGGTTTTGAGCCACAGATTGAAAAGCGGATTTTGTTCACGCAACTTATCGAACTGGCTCATGTCAAATTCGAAA
>JAJFHR010000143.1 GCA_021775515.1 Hyphomicrobiales bacterium
CTGCGGGCATTTGGCTTTCAATTTTAGCGATATGCATCCGCTTTTGGCTCAATTGCCGCCTCTCATTCACATTAGCGGAGGCGGCAACGGCGCCCACGAATGGCTCGAGACAACATCACAACTTATCTCACGCGAGCTGCGTGCCGATCGTCTGGGTACGGCAGCTCTGCTGGATCGTCTCGGCGGAGTTTTATTCATTCAGGTCGTTCGCGCTTATGTCGAAACCCTGCCGCCCAATCAGGCCGGATGGCTTGGGGCGTTGCGCGATCCCCGCATCGGCAGTGCGCTCGAATTGATCCATAATGCTCCAGCGCACGCCTGGGGTATTGCCGAATTGGCACGCAAAACGGGAATGTCACGCTCGGCTTTTTCCAGTCGCTTCAAGGCGATGGTGGGAGAAACACCGATGCAATATCTGACACGCTGGCGCATGCACCGGGCAGCGCACTTTCTTCGCACTGAAAACCAGAACGTCCACGATGTTGCCGAACGCGTGGGCTACGAATCCACTGCCACCTTTTCAAAAGCCTTCAAACGATATATCGGCACCGCTCCTGCAACTTACCGGCGCCTGGCCTAGAGCAGGTTCTCGTGTGGAACGAGGTCATAAATTAAATCACACCAACTGGCTTGATTTTAGATTATCCTTGGCTTATCCACATCGAGTATAAGTCAGATAAGTAATTGAAAAGCGGCGGGATCTCGTCTCAACACAAACAAAATTGCAAAAAATATGGTGTTAAGCCAAATGGGCGACACCATTTGAGCGTTGCTCGTTAACTGCAATTGTATGATTTAGTTTCCACTTATGGTGTCCTTGGGGCACGTTGATTTGTCTGTTAGATATCTGTGATAAAGATCAGCATTAAATCTCAGCGGCAACAGAATTTTAGCCCTGTCCCGGGAAGTAGTATTTAAAGGTGTATTGGTGAATATTTGCATTATTGGCGCTGGTTATGTGGGCTTGGTTTCGGCTGCGTGTTTTTCTGATTTCGGCTGGAATGTAACCTGTATTGACAAAAAAAATGACGTTGTTGAAAAATTAAAACGCGGCGAAGTTCCAATTTATGAACCGGGCCTTGAAGACCTTCTCAAGCGCAATCTTGAAGCAGAGAGAATTTCATTTGAAACGGATTTGGTAGAGGCCGTCAGGCAGGCCGAAATTATCTTCCTGGCTGTCGGCACACCGATGCGCCGCGGTGACGGTTATGCTGATTTATCCTATATTTATGAAGCTGTTGAAGAGCTGGCGCCACATCTTGAGGGTTATACCGTAATTACGACAAAATCCACTGTGCCGGTTGGCACCAGCCGGGAAATTGAGCAACGCGTTAGAGCGTTGAGGCCTGACGCTGATTTTGCAGTTTGTTCAAACCCGGAATTTTTGCGTGAGGGATCTGCAATCCAGGATTTCAATCACCCAGACCGGGTACTTGTTGGCGTTGATGAGCCTCGGGCCCGAGAAATAATGGAGCAGTTATACAAACCTCTAAGGCTGCGTAACTCACCGGTTATGTTTGTTTCCCGCGAATCGGCAGAACTGGCCAAATATGCATCGAACGCCTTTCTCGCCATGAAAATCAGCTTTATCAACGAAATCGCAGATCTTTGTGAAAAAACCAGCGCAAACGTGCAGCAGGTTGCCGCAGCGATCGGTGCCGACAAACGTATCGGTGATAAATTCCTCCATCCCGGACCCGGCTACGGTGGCTCCTGCTTTCCTAAGGACATCTCGGCGCTTATTCGCACTGCCAGAGAGTTCGAAGCCCCGCTCTCGATCATTGAACAGGTTGAAAAGGTCAATTCGGAACGCAAATTGGCGATGGTTCGGCGCATCGAAAAAGCGGTTGATGGAGATTTGCGCGGTAAAACCGTCGCTGTTCTCGGAGTGACCTTTAAACCTGATACTGATGACATGCGCGAAGCCCCCAGCCTCGTGATTATACCGATTCTGCAAAAAAAGGGCGCACATGTGCGCGGTTACGATCCGCAGGGAATGAAAAATGCGGCGCCCTTGTTGCCTGGAGTTGAGTGGAGCGACAATACGCTCAGTGCGGTCGAAGGGGCAGATATTGTCGTCGTAATGACCGAATGGAATGAATTCCGTGCTCTTAACCTTGAAGCGGTGAAGTCGCAGATGTCGGGCGACGTTTTGATTGACCTTCGAAATGTCTATCAGCGGGATACGGCAAATGATGCCGGTTTCAGCTACTCTAACATTGGTCTGTCGTAACCTAACACCACCCAGTCAGCTATTCACGATTACATACTTCCGCTCAAATTGGTCTTGGTCCAAGTCGGTCAAGGTTTTTTCGCCCGGTTTTTTGCCAGCATCATCGCTTAAACTCGCAGACTTGGTAATGTTCATACCAGAGGCAAGTTTTTCCACTAGATCAGCGCGACTTTTTTGTGTTTTTGGCGGCAATAATTGGAAGCGTTTTTGAGGTATATCGGGAGCCTTTGACTGCGGCGGTGGAGAGGATTTGTGGATCGCTCCCCATTGTGATTTTTGTAACACAGTAATGATGCTCTCCAACAACAGGTTGGCTCGCGCCGGTTTGGTGTGATGGGCATCAATTTTGAGTTGCTTGAATTCCTGGCCTTCACTTAAATTGTCGACAGATGTCAGCAGTATGACGGCGGTATGTTTCAGCCGATTATCGCTGCGGATAACTTTTGTTACTTCCAGGCCATTCATATCCGGCATGTGATAGTCAAGCACGATAGCATCATAGGGATTTCCAGCACCAAATGCCTGGCGAAGCATTGCCAGGCCTTCAAGTCCCGAAGCTGCAGAGTTTCCGACCAACTCCCAGGAGCCTAATTGCTCCAGTAAGATTGAGCGATTGACGGGGTTGTCGTCGATTACAAGTATCCGGCCGCCAGCGATGTCGGTAGATTGGGGAGTTATAAACTTTTTCTCCTCATCAAGCG
>JAJFHR010000144.1 GCA_021775515.1 Hyphomicrobiales bacterium
TGTAGGGATTAATTCTCTCGATGTGACCACAGATACCGAAGTGGTAAAATCGATCCGCAACATGGAACTTGTTATGGTGCTCGATAACACCGGCTCGATGCGCAGGAATAGCAAAATTGATGCCCTGAAAACTGCCGCAAAAGATTTGGTGAATATTCTTTATGGCGAGCAATCAGGAAGTGAACTGCTCAAGATCGGTTTGGTGCCCTTTTCTGCCTCGGTAAATATAGGCGCCGACAAATTGACTTCGGGCTGGGTGGATGTAAACGCAGAATCAAGCTTGCACGGCGTAGCGTTTTCACCGGCCTCCAACATATTTGACCTTTACAATAATAAGCTCAAGAATACGAACTGGAATGGATGCATAGAAGCCCGCCCTTACCCGCTTGATGTAAGCGATACGCCTCCAGCTTCAGGCGATACGCTTTGGGTGCCTTATTTTGCGCCTGATGAACCGTCAGATACCTCGTATAGATATCCCAACAGTTATTTGCCGGACGATATCTCCGATCCCGACCCAGCGGTCGTGCAACAGTTTGTGCCAAAATACGATGACGAAACCCCTTCTCGTGGCGGCCCTGGCTTCAACTGCAATCTTGCTGAGATTACACCGTTGATTGATGATAAGGCAGCTGTTCTGTCCTCTATTGACGCTATGAATGCCTCCGGCAACACGGTTATTCCTATTGGTCTGGGCTGGGGTTGGAGAGTGTTGTCGCCAACGGAACCTTATTCTGAGGGTGTCGATTATAGTGATAAGCTCACCGATAAAATTTTGGTTCTGCTCACGGATGGCAAAAATGATATCGGCAGAGGTGTCTCTAGCCGAAATCACAATAAGTCTTATTACAATGGCTATGGATTTGTCGCCCAAAACAGGTTGGGGACGACAAACTCAAGTGCGGCTCACTCGGAGCTTGACAATCGCACGGCAGCCTTGTGTTCAAACATTAAGAATGCCGGAGTGATCGTCTATTCTGTGACGTTTCAGGTCACTGATCCCGGGATCAAGAACCTGATGCGCAACTGCGCGACTGATGGCGGAAAATATTTTGATGCCGTCAGCAATGCGCAATTGTCGAAAAACTTTAAGGAAATCGCTATTGAGCTGAGTAAATTACGCATCAGCAAATAGGCCTCTGGCATTCTAAGTTGGTTTCTAAAGAAAAACCCCAGGTTTTATATAAAACCTGGGGTTTTTGGCTGGTGAATGGATGCGTTATTTTCCAGTAAGGTCAAACCAACTAATTGGCAAACTCCGCGGCCGATTTTGCAACGCTCATTTTTTTTGTCAGCTGTTTTTCGAGCAATTCAAATTCTGGTTTGCTGTCGCCGACGATAAGCGATTTTTCACATTTTGGGGCACAGTTCATGGAAACGCGCGCCGATCCTCGATAAAGCGTAAGGCTATTGGCTGCATTGGATTGAACAATCAAATCAACATTGGCAATTTCGCGGCCATCACTATCAAGCGCGATCATGTTTGTCGAACCCGTGCTTTTTCCCATAACCACAAGAATCTGACCATCCTGAATGTTAACATCCGCAATCATAGGATTGCCGACGATAATTGTACGGGCGGAGGAATTAAGTCGCATAATGCGCGCCTGGTCCACCGTGACTTTCAGTGGCTGGCCTGCATATCCCGACGAAATCAATGCAAAACTTGCGATTATCATAGCCAACGAGAATTGCAGGGTCTTGAAAAAAGTTGCGATGAGAGTGTTTGAATGAAACGTGAGCATGGCGGTTCGTTTCTCATTTAAAGATGAATATAATGATTCTTCCAATTAACTGCTCAAATGGTGAATAAAGTCCTTACAACCCGCCATGGATGACTGTTGGCCGCAGTTTTCTGTGCTTCGGAGCCGAAAAAGCCCGCCAGCCAGCGGAATTTCACCGGCCTTTTCGTTTCAAAAACTACAGCAGACCGCCATAAACTGATTTGCTGGGCGAAAAATTTGATGTTTCCAGAAATGAAAAAAATATCAATTTCAATTCTGAAACTCGCAGATTGGATTTAGTCGGAGACGATCACAAAAATTTCAGAATAAGTCAAAATCTTTCACCAATAAACAAGAACAAATATTAGTATAATTTGGAAATGTGTATGTAATAATCTCAAATTAACAAATTTTTATCCGACTATTTATTTGTATTAAGGTTTTATAAATCATCATATATATAAAAATAAACTACATGTAACCATAGTAAACTTAAATATATCACGTATATTTATTTAGAAGATAAGATTTATATTAGTTTTTTTCTTCTGTTATTAACTTCAAAGTAACACCTAATTGTTAGTATCACCACAGTTCAGTACTGCCGAGGGACGAAAACACTACAAGGCAGGAAGAACAAATGCTGTCGATTGGCTGGATATCGAAATGATATCGAGCAGACATGGAATTAGGAGACGACAAATGAAAAATCTGGTTACGCGTTTTATTCAAGATGAATCCGGTGCAACAGCTATCGAGTATGGTTTGATTGCTGCAGGCATCTCCGTTGCGATTATTACGGTTGTTGGTACGTTGGGTTCAAACCTGACTGCTACGTTCACATCCGTCAGCAGCGCACTGTAATAGGTACTCACAGTTTGTTCTGGAGGTCTGCCGTTATCAAGTTGACAGGTTGACATTATCCAGACGAATTGAAAATTCAGAACCGCGGGAGGCTTTTGCTTTCCGCGGTTTTGGTTTTTTTGACGGCACGTTGTTTAACCGCGTCGGGCTGATCGACATGAGATTTAAGGCTGAATGGTA
>JAJFHR010000145.1 GCA_021775515.1 Hyphomicrobiales bacterium
AGTTGAAATCCGGTCCAAAAAGGGCTTATCATTCTTTAAATTAGGTTGGGGTTGTAATTGGGCCGCTTATGTCCATATGAAACCCGTAACCATATGAATTTGGGCGAAGTTTAAAGAGATTTAGGGCTGCTATAGAGGCAGACCGAATGAAAGAGAACCAAGATTACCAAGAGCTCTGTTGACAAGGAACATGCTCAGTTGAGCAAGTCCAAAACTGGTGCCCCCGCAAAGGCTGCATCAGTAAAAGATCAATTCGAAACAATCAATTCTGTCTTGGAAGAGGCAAAAGCGCTGGATATCGTGGCGGTCGACCTTAAAGGTAAGACTGCCGTTGCCGATTATATGCTAGTCGCATCAGGGCGCTCACAGCGTCATGTTGGCGCAGTTGCTGATCAAATTTCCCGGGCACTCAGGGAAAAAGGCTTTGGCCGGCCGCGAGTGGAAGGTTTGCCGCATTGCGACTGGGTGTTGATAGATGCCGCAGATATCATTGTTCATATTTTTCGCCCGGAAGTTAGGGAGTTTTACAATCTTGAGAAACTCTGGTCGGAGAATGCTCCGGGCGATAAGTTAGCGGTCTGATCACACTGCATAAAGATTACTGTGGCCTAGTTTTGGGGTTTTTACGCAATATTCCATTTGTTTCCTCAGTAGATTAAATATGTCCATGAAACTCTTCATCGGGGCGGTGGGTCGCTTGAAAAACGGGCCGGAGAAGGCTTTGTTCAATGACTATTTTGACCGGTGCAACAGGGCCGGACCCAAGATTGGGCTTGGACCGGTTCAAATCGCAGAAATCATCGAAGCAAAACACGCCCACAAATCAGAACGCCAACGCCTGGAGGCCGAAGGCCTAACCAAAATGCAATTGCCGCAGTCGCGCTTGGTGGTGCTGGACGAGCATGGCAAAAATCTGCCCAGTGTGAAGTTTGCAAATCAGTTGAAAACCTGGCGCGATGATGGCGTCGGCCAAACCAGCTTTTTGATTGGTGGTCCGGATGGCTTTGATCACTCAATTTTCAAAAAGGCCGATCTTGTCGTGTGTTTCGGGGAAATGACTTGGCCGCATATGCTCGCTAGGATTTTGCTGGTTGAGCAGATTTATCGATCGATTTCCCTGCTTTCCGGCCATCCTTACCATCGTGCCTAGGGGAAAAATGGCGATGCCATCACATAGACAAATTTAATAAGTATATATTGCAGGCAGGCCTCTATGCGCCAGAGATTTTGCCGCCTATACTTGCCCGCACATAGAGCGTTAATGTGATCCGGATTGAATGAAAATAGCACTCAAAAGCAAGAGTTTTGCAATCAGAATTCTAGTTGCAGCGATATTTGTGCTGGGCTCAGGTGCGCCAGAAATTTTCGCACAAGGTAAACAAGACCGGCAAAATTCCCAGAAGAATTTGGAAAAAATTGAGAGTGAAATTAATCAGGCTAAAAAGCGCGAGGACGAACTGGCGCTGCAACGTGCCAAACTGAATGAAGAAGCTGCCCGATTGAGTGCGCAGCTTATCGCTGGTGCTGCGCGGCTGCAGGCGCGTGAGGCCCAGGCTACGGCGACAGAACTTCGATTAGGCAAATTAACGATTAAGGAAGGTGAGATCAAAAAGCGGCTGGTATCGGAGCGGGGTAAATTGGCTGAACTTTTAGCCGGATTGCAGCGTATTGAACGGTCTCCGCCGCCAGCGCTGGCGGTACAACCGGAAAATGCACTGGATGCGGCGAGAAGTGCGATGTTGCTTGGGGCGATTATTCCGGAAATCAAACAGGAAGCGACCGCCCTGGCTAGAGAACTGCGCAATTTGAACCAATTGCGCAAAGAAATAGCTGCCGAGCAAAGCGATCTCAATAAAACGACGGCAAAACTGGAACTTGAACGCGAGGGTATTGAAAATCTGCTGCAGGCAAAACGAGTAGCGTCATTGCAGACTGATGAGGAAATTGAGATCGAACGCCAGCGCGTTTCCAACCTTGGCCGCCAGGCTAAATCTCTCAAGGACCTGCTCGCTAAACTGCAAAAATCAGCCGAAAAAGAGGCGCTAAAGGAAAAATCTAAAAAAGCTACCGTTCCGGCAATAAAACTCGCACGATTGACGCCAGCGGTCCGGTTTTCCAAAAACCGGCGGGCGCTGAGTTTCCCGGTTCAAGGCGAGCGCATCAAAAAATTCGGCGATCCGGATGGATTTGGCGGAAATGTGAGAGGACTTTCTATTGCATCTAGGTCACTGGCTCAGGTAATCTCCCCAAATGATGGCACAGTAGTCTATGCTGGTGCGTTTAGAGGATATGGGGAACTCTTGATCATTAACGCAGGTGAAGGATATCATGTGTTATTGGCAGGTATGGAACGAATCACCACAGGAGTGGGGCAATTTGTCCTGGCAGGTGAACCGGTTGGCAGAATGGGCTTGAATGCGGCGCGCAGCGCGGCATTGGGCGCAACGAGTGGAGATGATCGCCCGATACTCTATATAGAGTTTAGACGGAATGGAATCTCTTTGGATCCGACGCCCTGGTGGGCGGGAAATGTTAAGAAGGCACGTGGATAATGCGAAATTCGATTTTAACAACTTTAAGCGCTGCTTTGTTTGGGGCAGCCGCCACAGCTGTTCTTATGCAGACCGTGGTGCCGCAAGGTCCGGCAAACGCGGCGATCTCCGATACTTACAAGCAGCTAAATCTTTTTGGCGACGTTTTTGACCGAGTGAGATCGGACTACGTCGAAAGACCGGATGATTCAAAGCTGATTGATGCGGCGATCAACGGCATGTTGACATCGCTAGATCCGCACTCAAGCTATCTGAACGCAAAAAGCTTCCGTGATATGCAGGTGCAGACCCGCGGTGAGTTTGGTGGACTTGGAATTGAGGTCACTTTGGAAAACGGTGTGGTCAAAGTGGTAACACCTATCGACGATACACCGGCTGCTAAAGCCGGTGTTCAGGCTGGCGATCTGATCACGCATCTGGATAAAGAACAGATCCGCGGGCTAACTCTGGGCCAGGCGGTAGAAAAGATGCGAGGCCGCGTTAAATCGCCAATCGTGCTGACCATTGTGCGCAAGGGCAGGGAAGAGCCCTTCGATATAACGGTGGTTCGCGATATTATCCGCATTAAGTCCGTTCGCTACCGCGAGGAAAATGACGTCGGTTATATTCGCATCACAACCTTCAATGAACAAACTCAAAAGGGCGTCGAAAAAGCCGTCAGAGAGCTTAATAAGAAGATCGGTGCCAACCTCAAGGGGTATGTGGTTGATTTAAGAAATAATCCCGGCGGGCTGCTTGATCAGGCAATTTCAGTGTCTGACAGTTTTCTGGATAAAGGCGAAATTGTTTCGACCAGAGGCCGTAATGCCAATGAAACCCAGCGTTATAATTCACGCACTGGCGATTTAGTGAAAGGCAAACCTGTCGTTGTGTTGATTAACGGCGGCTCGGCTTCTGCCTCGGAGATTGTTGCCGGTGCCTTGCAAGATCACAAACGCGCTAAAGTTATTGGCACCAGATCGTTTGGTAAAGGCTCGGTTCAAACCATTATCCCCCTCGGTGGCAATGGTGCGATCAGATTGACAACGGCGCGCTATTATACGCCGTCCGGTCAATCAATCCAGGCAAAGGGAATTACACCGGATGTCGTTGTTGAGCAGGATGTTCCCAAGGATCAGAAAGCCCGCACAACGTTAAAAGGTGAAGCGGGTCTGCGTGGTCATCTGAAATCAGAAAAAGGTACAGAAGAGTCTGGATCTTCAGCCTTCGTACCGAAGGACAAGGCGGAAGACAAGCAGCTAGCTTTTGCCCTTAATATGATTAGGGGTGTAAAATTAAACAGTCTGAATTCGACTGAGAAAAAATCTTCTGTCGCGAATTGATTACCTGAATTACAAGGCTTTAAACCTGGTGATGAAGCAGAACTAGATGGCATCGGACGACCCTAACCAGACAGATGCTAAAACCGCTTCCAAAAATCGCCCGCAACGGCGATCAAGACTTCTTTTGGGCTGCTGGCTTGTCTTCGGGGTTTTCCTTGCCGGGCTTCTTGGCTGGCTGGTCCTGGCAAATGATCCACTGGGGGGTGAGCCGGTCGCGACGGTCAAGTTGGGCGAGCGGGAGGATGAGACCGCGAAGGTTGACACGCAAGGCCTTGGCATGCGCTCGACCATGCGTCCCGAAGACAAAGCGAAAATTGCCAAAGCAGAAAATGACGGCGACGGTGATTTAGCGCTCGGCATTGATCCTTCGGGAACGGAGGAGGCAATTTCTCCGGTCTCAAACGCCTTACCGCCGGTGCCAGCAAAAGGTCTGGTTGAAAAAACAACTCTCGGCATGTTGCCGCGTATCAGCAAAGATGGCCGCCGTCCAAGTCAGGTTTATGCTCGCAAACTTGATTCCGATTTATCAGGATCGCCCGGCTCAGGGCGTATCGCCATTTTGATTGGCGGCATGGGGCTTAGCGCCAAGGGCACTCAGTCTGCCATAACGCGTTTGCCAAAAGAGGTAACCTTGGGATTTGCACCCTACGGACGAGGGCTGCAGGCGTGGATAGGCAAAGCCCGCAACCGTGGCCATGAGGTGCTGTTGCAGATCCCCATGGAACCTTATGATTTTCCCGATAATGATCCTGGACCCTATACGCTGCTAACAAGCCTTTCTGCCGAGGAGAATCTTGGCCGGCTCAATTGGTTGATGAGCAGGTTTGTCGGCTATGCCGGTGTAACAAATTATATGGGCGCAAAATTCACCTCTTCCGCCGAACCAATGAGGAGTGTTTTTGCCGAAATTTCCAGACGTGGTCTGATCTTTATTGACAACGGCACGTCCCAGCGCAGTCAGACAAAAGAGATGGGCAAGGAAGTTGGACTGGGTGTGTCTGTGGCAGATCTTGTGATAGATGCCAATCCGACCGAATCTGCTATTGATAATTCCTTGAGCAGGCTGGAAGTTATCGCCAGGCGGCGAGGTTCAGCCATTGGTTATGCCACCGGGCTGCCGATAACTATCCACCGCATCGTTGAGTGGTCAAAATCCCTCGAACAAAAGGGCCTCGTTCTTATTCCGGTAACAGCGACGGTGCCGGCGGGACAAACCTGAAATGTACCTTGCCGTTCGCTGCTAAATCCGACACTAAAGATTGTTGGTATTCTTGCCTTTTTTATCTGATGAGCCGTTTTATGATTGATGCCGAGAGCTTTCCTTATCGCGAATGTGTGGGAATAATGCTGTTGAATGACCGCGGCCAGGTGTGGATTGGACACCGGGTGCCCAAGTGGTCAAAAGATGCTGACCAGCATTTCTGGCAGATGCCGCAAGGTGGTATTGATGTGGGCGAAACACCCGAACAGGCGGCAAGGCGCGAACTTAAAGAGGAAACCGGCGTCAGTTCGGCAACCATTGTCGGCAAGATTGATGGCTGGCTCCATTATGATCTGCCGCCAGAGGCATTAGGCACGGCATTGAAGGGCAAATATCGGGGGCAAAAACAAAAATGGTTTGCCATGCGACTGACCGGCTTTGAAAGCGAAATTGATATAGCCGCAGATGATGGACTGGAGCAGGAGTTTGATAAATGGAAGTGGTGCGATATAGATAATCTTGTTGACCTGATTGTGCCTTTCAAGCGCCAGGTTTACGGCGAAGTGATCAATGCTTTTGCTCATTTGACCGCTAAAGCGTAATTTGCCGGGTGGCGATAGTAACAAATCATTGGCAAATGCCGTTAGGCGATAGTATCAGATATCTATAAAAATGACCGCGGAGAGGTGCCAGAGTGGTCGAATGGGGCGGTCTCGAAAACCGTTGTGCGCGCAAGCGTACCGAGGGTTCGAATCCCTCTCTCTCCGCCAGTTATTTGATCTCGCGGCAATTTGTTGTGCAAACGCTTCCGATTGGGCGGCCTGACCGGTCGGGGCGCGGTCGCGCCCTTGGCGAAGGGTTCGAATCCCTCCAACTCCACCAATTTTTTGGCGCGGCTGGACCGTTTTTCTAGGAGTTGAGGCAGGAGGCAAAAACAAAAATTACCTCCGCCAACCGCTGCATCAGCAAATTTTCGAAGCCGAATTGCAACTTAAGGTATGAATTTAACTATTTTCGCCTAACCTTCTCCTCGTAACTTTATATGGAGAAGAGGCAATGATTAGTCGTTTAGTTTTTGTGTTAATAGCCCTTGTCGGTTTTGCAACGCCAGGTTTTGCGAAGTCCATCGTAGTGGAAAAAGCCTGGGCTGAAGCAATGGAGGGTGTGGCAGATAGGGGAGACGTTTTTCTTGTGGTCAAGAATAACGGTTCATCCAAAGACCGTCTTTACGCCGTAAAAACCAAAATCGCCAAAAAAGCTTCGTTGGAAGCTAAGGCTGAATCCGAAGTACAAGCTGGCCATGAGAAAGAAGTCCTGGGTCTTGATGTTGCAGCAGGAAAGTCTTTAGTTCTTTCTGAAGACGGGCCGCATATTGAAATGCTCGGTCTTAAAGAAAAACTGATCTCAGGCAGCACATTTCAGATCACCCTCTTCTTTGAAGAGGCTGGTGCCATCAAAGTCGATGTAAAAGTCGGTGAATAGTACGTTTCCGTGTCTTTGCCGATCCTAACGGAAGGATTGTCCAAAACCCGCATTGAAGTTGATGGATGCGGCGGAAACTGTAAAGAAAATCCCGGGCGAAATCGCGATGTCATCAAAACTGCGTGATCCGACCCAGGATCATTTTTAGTGCCTCTTACTTATGTGGATTGAGACGCTGGAGGAAATGGGACTATTTTCGCTCTCAATCAGTATTCAATTTATGATTTGAGGGAAATACCGGAGGTTCTTACAGAATATCTTTTTCCTAACGAGGGTAAAAGGCCTGGAAAGTACCAATTTTTCTGTCTGAACTTTATAAAGCCCCGGTACTCGGAAACGCCAAAATAAAATAATATCCAGGGCTCTAAATCAGGCGGCGTTTACGTCTTCCAGGAAAGTATCGATGATACCTCTTAATTCCTGGGTCTGGGTAGCGACGTTTTTACAGACGGTGAGCACTTCATCGGCTGATTTATTGGTATCTTGGGCCGAACTTGAGACTTCTGAAACACCGCCGACAAATTCCCGGGTCTGCGC
>JAJFHR010000146.1 GCA_021775515.1 Hyphomicrobiales bacterium
TTCAAGTTTGCTGTTTATGGAATCAGATGCCAGTTGAATGCGCTCAGTTGTTTGCGCACTTGTCGTATATAAGGCATTTCCGACAGTTTCGCTCAAAGCCTTCATTTGCTTGTTAGCCTGCAGGCTGGCTGATTGAACCGAATTGGTCACAGAACCACTGGACGCACGCAACTGCTCGTTCACTTCTTCACCTGCCGTAGCAATAAGGGTAGAAGCTGCCTCGGCAGAAGAGCGGATTTGTTGATTGGTTTCCACCCCGGTTGATTGAACCACAGTAGATACCTCATTTGCCGCGGATTTAAGCGCTTCGGTCGTATGAGACCCAATATTGGAGATGGTGGCATTCGAGGCTTCAGCAACCGCTTTGAGCTGTTCAGTGATCTGTACGCTCGAACTTTGAATGGCGGAAACGGTTGAGCCTGAAGTGGATTTTAGCAGTTCATTGACTTCGGTTTCAGCAGATTCCATTGCCATGAGCGTTGCCTGGGTCATCGATTTCAGCTGCTCGCTTGCGTGTGCGGTTGCCTGGCTGAGGGCGGAGGAAACGAGTTCACTGGCCTGCGATCCGACATTGTTAATAGAGGATGTCGAAGCTTCGGTTGCTGCTTTTAGCTGTTGAGTTACGCGCGCGCTGGAATTCTGCAGAGCGCTTACGGTAGACCCGGCCGTTGATTTCAATAATTCGTTGACCTGGGTGCCCGAGGTTTCCATTGCCTCGAGAGTTGACTGCGTCAGGGTTTTCAGGTGCTCATTGGATTCAGCCGCTGCCGTGGTAACAGCTGATGTAACCTGCGAACCGATTGCCTTGAGACTTGCTGTCGTTTCTGCACAAGCAGATTCGACCAGGGAATTTGCAGCATCAGTAGAGGTCCGGATTTGATCCGTTGCCCGCGTACTGGCGGTTTGAATGGTCGACGTGATTGATGAAGATACAGATTGCAATTCGCTCGTTGTTGAAGCGGTTGCAGAATGCAGGTTGGTCGAAATATTTTCGGCCGTTGTCTGTATTTGGTCAGACAAAGTAGCGCCGGTCGAATCCAGGTTATCGGTAATGGATTTCGACGTGGTCAGCAAATTTGAACTAACATTTTTCGCTGTTGATACCATTTGCTGGGACAAAGAAGTGCTGGAGAGGTCCAAACGCTCAGCGACCGCCTGCGAGGTCGTTTTCAAGCGCTCACTCAAATCCTCGCTAGTACTCGTGATTTGAGTATTCAGCCGTTCACCGGTTTCCTGAAGCTCATCAATCATGCGCGTATTGCTTTGCTCGAGAACAGTGGTGAACCCTTCAATTTTCGAGCCTTGTTCTGACAGGTTTTCGGTAAAATTGCGGATATCCGTCAAAATTGCAGTGGAGACCTGATGCAACCGTTTGGTATGCGAGGCTATGTCATCATTGGTATTATTGGCCTCGGTATTGAGAAGCTCAACGGTAGATTGCAAGCCTTCGGTCCGGTCTTTGAGATTATCCTGCAGACTTCCAAGGCTGCTTGCAGCGGAGTCTACGATTTGAGACATGCGAGAAATTTCGGTCTGAAGATCAGAAACCACGGGGGTTACAGAAGAGCCGAGCATTTGACCTGCATTCTCAATTGCGTGACGCTGACTTTCCATGCCGTCGAGCAAAGAGCGGATACGTTCTTCGTTGCCGCCGAACGCTCTTTCGATGGCGTTGACCTCATTGTGCACCAGCGCTTCGAGCTCGCTTACCCGGCTTAAAGCATGCTCGACGCCATCGGCCACCGATGCCACTTCGCGGCGCACGGCATTGCCGACCGAAGTAACAGCCTTAGTGGCGACTTCTTCGGGTTGAATTAAGCGGAAAGCTGCCTGGGCGAGGGCGTTTGATGCGGCATTCAGCTGTTGTGCCCGCCAAACCATGTAGGCAACTGACCAGAAAATCGTGATAGGTAAGAGGCAAACTACAACAATTGCTGCGATCTGAGGAGCGTCCAACAATTTGGTCAGATCGCCACCCTTAATCAATTCGGGACCATAATATCCCCACAGGTAGGCAGCGCCAAAACCCAGCCAAACCAAAGTAAGCAGAAGGGCGACGAAAAAAGGAGCTTTTGAGGTTTTGCGGCGTAAGGTCTGTCGCAGGGCGGCAGCCGTCGGTTCATCATCGTTGGCGGGAACCCGCACCGAGGGGGCAACTCCGCCTATCTCTGCTGCGCCGCCAGGAATTTGTCCGACTGCGCCATCGTTGCCGGTTGAATCAATCTCTGCAGCATTTTCACTTGCAGCGCTGCTCTGCTGTTTTTTTACATGTTTCATTGATTTTTTTGCCGGTGAAACACCCAACTCTTCCGCCTGTGCAGTATCTGCCTGCTTAGTTGGTTGTTTTGCTTTTTTGCGTGCCATCACCGTCGCCCGCTCCTAAAGGTTCAAACGCAATACACAACTGCATTTTTATTTTGCAGCTTTTCCCCTATGGCCCATTCACCAGAATTATTAGCGTCCCACTCAACCACGTTTTTCCGAAAACCCAACTTTTTCTATACCTTCTTGAGGCACAGCTGACGTCAAAAACCTCACTTTTCGGCTGATTTCAGAGTTGTTTTTTCAATGCAATGGCTGAAAAACGCTTGTTTTGGCCTCCTGGATTTTGCCATAGGATAATGAAAATACCCGAAAATGGCGTTTGGATAAACACACAAAGTGTCAAATTACCAAACGATTAATATTTATCGTTAACGCCAATTTCGCCGATTTTATGGCGCAAGGCTATTCCGCCCGGTTTTTGGCCGATTTTTAAAGGCGGATAGAAGTTGAGTACCAGCGATGCCCGGCTGCTCGTGAAATCCTCCGGCAATTTGACGGTGCCGGTGTTTGGAAACCAAATATAAACCTTTTCAATTAACCTAAAAGTATAAGGGCTTTGGTACGATGTAAATGGTTGAGGGAGTTGCGAAGGAGTTAAATATGGCTGGTTCATTTGGTGTCAGTGTAAGCGGTATGGCAACAATTGCCGGAAGCCCACCCGCGGTTGCGACAGATCGGCCTATAGATCTTGTTCATCTTTCAAAATATACGCTGGGAGATAAGGATCTGGAACGCCAGGTGCTTAGTCTTTTTGCAACGCAATCAACTCTTTACATTGATCGGTTGCGGGACGCGGAAGATGACAGAGCTTGGCTGGAAGCTGCCCACACTTTGAAAGGCTCGGCCAAAGGCGTCGGGGCCTGGCGGGTAGCCCGGTATGCGGAACAAGTGGAAAATCTTAAAGGCAACGAGCGCGCGGACCTTGGCAATCCGGCCATCGAAGAGCTGAGCGAAAGCATAAAAGCGGTCAACGAGTATATCCAAGATCTCATGGTTGAAATTTAAATTTAATCCCTTGGATTTTATCGATTTTAACCGCTAAAATTTGAAAGTTATCCAATAACAAACCCGCCCGGCACCGGTTGTCCGGCGGGTTTGTTATTGCTTGTCATGCACTCATTGCCATTAATGTCAGTTTCCCGTATACGGTCAGCCGAACCCGTTCAGGCGCAGGTAAAGATCGCGTTTTTAGTCGGTTGTAAGATTGACCCGTGAACCTTATGTCTGCGTTCTGTCTAAAGATGACAAAACAAGTGAAGGCGGACTATGCCCAAAATAACCTTTATCGAGTTCGACGGTACTGAGCGTACTGTGGACGCAGTTGCTAACTCAACAGTTATGGAGACCGCTCGTCGTAATGACGTTCCTGGAATAGAAGCCGAGTGTGGCGGCTCGTGTGCTTGTGCCACCTGCCACATATATGTCGATCCCAGATGGCTTGAGAAAACCGGTGAAAGATCTGCGATGGAAGAAGATATGTTGGATTTCGCATTTGATGTGCGTGAAAACAGCAGGTTAAGCTGTCAGATTAAAGTAAGTGATGAGCTTGAAGGATTGATTGTACGAACGCCTGAGAAGCAATTCTAGGAGGCGGTTTCGGAGTGAATTTTATACTAATTTCTGAGATTTATATATGAGTAACATTGCCATTAAGACCGACGCGGTAATCATTGGCGCAGGCCCGGTTGGCCTGTTCGCGGTATTTGAATTGGGGCTGTTGGACATTCGCTGCCATGTTCTTGACATTCTGGATAAGCCGGGCGGCCAATGTGCAGAGCTTTACCCGGAGAAGCCAATTTATGATATTCCAGCTTACCCGGTAATTTCAGGTCAGGAGCTAACTGACCGGTTGATGGAGCAAATTGAACCGTTCTCGCCGGAGTTTCACCTCAACCAAATGGTCGAAAGCCTGCAAGAGACCCCCGAGGGCAGTTTTGTCATTACAACTGATGATGGACTTGTTCTCGAGGCGAAGGTTGTCGTTATCGCTGCAGGTGGAGGTAGTTTTATGCCAAAAAAACCGCCAATTCCCGGCATTGACGATTATGAAGGCACGTCGGTGTTTTATGCGGTAAAACGCATGGAAGAATTCAGGGATCGCAACATTCTGGTTGTCGGCGGTGGAGACAGCGCGCTCGATTGGTGTTTGAACCTGCAACCGTTGGCCAAAAAGATTACTCTCATTCATCGCCGCGATGCCTTCAGGGCAGCTCCTGACAGTGTTCAGAAAATGCGGGCGCTGGTCGAAAATAACGACATGGAATTTACTCTGGGGCAGATCAAGGAATTGCATGGCAAGGACGGGCGGCTAGAAAAGGTTACAGCTCAGAGAGCCGACGGCCTTTTTGACATAGAGTGTGACACCATGTTGCCGTTCTTCGGTCTCACCATGAAACTGGGGCCGTTGGCGAACTGGGGATTGAACCTGAACGAAAACCTCATCCCCGTTGACACCGAGAAATTTCAGACAAGTACGCCCGGTATTTTCGCTATCGGCGATATTAATACCTATCCCGGTAAGCTAAAGCTTATTTTAAGCGGTTTTCACGAAGCTGCCTTGATGGCGCAGCAAGCCTTCAGGCTAATTCACCCTGATGAGAAGCTGTTGTTTCAATACACAACTTCGAGCAGCAGCCTGCAAAAAAAACTGGGTGTAAAATAATATTTAACTGCCAGCGGGCGTTAATTTTTGTCTGTGCGCATGATCACCATTCCCAAGGTGATCAAGCTGGCTGACACAAAACGCCAGACACTAAGACCTTCTTTTAAAACCAGGGTCGAGATAACAGCAGCAAACAAGACGCTTGTTTCGCGTAATGCCGAAACCATTGCCATTGGCGCAATGGCTAATGCCCATAATATAATCCAGTAGGCGGCGGCCTGCATGAAGCCGCCGAGGCAACAGATTGGCAGGTTGTTTTTGGTAATTCTAAAAACACCGGGGCCGCGTACGATTGCAGTGATCAGGAAAATAAACAGGCCATCACCAACCGTTAGCCAGGCGGCGAAGCCCAAAACTGACTGCGAACTTCGAACGCCGATACCATCTACCACGGTATAACTGGCGATGCACAGTGCTGTTAGCAGAGCGTAGATAACGGCGTGTTTGTTATGCCGTAGGCTGGTGCCACGGTCGAAGATCAGGCTCAACACACCTGTTACAAGACACAATATGCCAATAAAGGCCACAATCGACAGGTTTTCGCGGGCGAATATGAAGGCCCCTATAGCTACCAATAATGGCGCAGTGCCGCGGGCTATTGGATATACCTGCCCAAGATCACCGTGATCATAGGCGTAGGATAAGAAAAAACTGTATCCGGTCCGAATTATGATCGATGCTGCCAGCAGCGGCCAGACTTCGAGGGCCGGTGCTGGAAACAAAAATATTCCCGGCACGGAAAAAACACCGCCCGCAAGTGCGATTATCGCCATGATAACCAGGCGGTCACCGCGCATTTTGACAATCGTGTTCCAGCCAGCATGAAGGGCGGCGGCAAGTAGAACGAGCAGGAAAATCTCGATTGTCATTTACAGATGCTTTTGTGCCGGTGAACCGGAAAAATGGAATTAATTATTTAGACACATGCGCCCCGGACCGGACAGATAAAATAGCTGTTTTTGCCATGAAACTGTTGAAAACTGGATGATTATGCCACCAGACAAGAAATGGGTGGAAGTAATTATGAAAACCGGCTAGTTCGAAGATTATGACACATAAAATAGACCTGAAAATGGGCCGAGACGCCTGGATTATGTTACTCGCTTTGTCCCTGCTTTGGGGTGGATCGTTCTTTTTTGCAGAAGTTGCCCTGTCGGAATTTACGCCACTAAGCTTAGTGATGGCCCGTGTTGGTCTGGCCGCCGCGGTGCTGATCCTAATTGTGCGGCTTTCAGGGTTGCGCATGCCCAAAGAGCTCCAGGTCTGGCGGTGGTTTTTTACCATGGGGTTTTTGAATAACGTAATCCCATTCAGCCTGATTTTTTGGGGTCAGACACATATTGCCAGCGGGCTGGCTGCAATTTTTAACGCTACAACTCCGTTGTTTGTTGTGGTCCTGGCCCACTTTTTGACCAAGGATGAAAAAATGACGCCGGCGCGAATTCTCGGTGTTATCGGTGGCCTCGCCGGTGTTGTAATCATGATCGGTCCTGAACTGCTCGGCGGGCTGGGCAATAACATTATCGCGCAGCTTGCTGTGTTGGTTGCGGCTTTTTCATACGGGCTGGCAGGCATTTATGGACGGCGCTTTGCTGGCCAGCCACCGCTAATTATTGCTGCCGGGCAGTTGAGTGCTTCAAGCTTAATGTTGTTGCCGGTGGTATTGATTTTTGATCCTCTGCCAAAAGCGGTTCTGCCGGATTTAATCGCCGGTGCTGCAGTTGTTGCTCTGGCGTTGCTGAGCACAGCCCTGGCTTACGTATTATACTTCCGCATTCTTGCCACGGCCGGTGCTACAAATCTGCTGCTGGTGACATTCCTCATTCCGGTCAGCGCGATAAGCCTGGGTGTCATCATTCTTGATGAGCGGCTTGAGATATCCCATATTGTCGGCATGGCGTTCATTGCTTTTGGACTTATGGCCATAGATGGCCGGGCCTATAGTTTTTTACAGGCTCAAATCCGGCGGGAAAAATGACGGGATTTTACAATAAACACATTATGCCGCGTTTGGTTGATATATCATGCGGGGCAAGTGTTATCGGTGATGAGAGAGGCAAGATTGTTCCCCAGGCTGAAGGCGTTGTGGTTGAAATCGGTGTTGGCTCCGGACACAATTTGCCCTTCTATGACGTACAAAAGGTCAAACGCATCATCGGTATCGACCCGGTCAGGGAAATGACCGCATTGGCAAACAAGCGTTTGGAGGAAACGCCGCTGGACATTGAAATTGTCAATGCCTCTGCCGAAGATATGCCGATGGAAAACAACATGGCTGATACGGTTGTGCTGACTTATTGCGCCTGTTCCATTCCCTCTGTCGACCTCGCCCTGTCTGAAATCCGCCGAGTATTAAAACCGGCGGGCAAGTTGTTGTTCTGCGAACATGGCCGGTCGCCGGATGTTAACGTCGCGAGCTGGCAGGACCGACTTAATCCTTTGTGGAATAAGCTTGCCGGTGGATGCAATTTAAACCGGGAAATTGCCAAGTTGATTGCAGATGCCGGGTTCGACATAACAATGTTGGAAACCAGTTATCTGATGAATTTTCCAAAATTTTCGACCTATCATTTCCGTGGACAGGCAAATATCCGCTAAAGCGTGTCTCCTTTTTTGGATTCATTTGACACACTTTAACCCTTTGT
>JAJFHR010000147.1 GCA_021775515.1 Hyphomicrobiales bacterium
CGCCAAAATCACGGTCAGTTAATACTAGGCAACGTCGCCGCAGACCTCTGTCAGGGCGCGGCAACAGTGGTTCGCGGGATAGAAAATCATCGCCGGACAGTACACAGGAAACGGCATCAACGGATGCATCTGTGGATGAAAAAACTGGTGAGACGCCGGTATCCGAGGCTGCCGGTTCTACCAAAAACTCCCAGGCGGTGCAGGAGAAAGCCTCAGTGTCCGACGGACCTGTTGAACTTGATCAAACCGCTGCCGAGTAAGGTCTAATTTCAGCAATTACACAATTTTAATCGATGCGCCCTGTTTGATGTGGGCGTGATTTCTGACTGTGGCATAAACCCCAAGATCGGCATGATTTAGGGTGCGCGAAAGCCGCGCCGGGATCGACTGGTCACGTTCAGCAGTCAGGGGGTTGACGTTAACGGCTGCGCACCTCTGGGTTCGTTTGAAACACTTTAACAGCGGTTCATCGTCAATCAGTATGTCTTTCCCCACCCAATTGAGTTCCGTCCACGGCTCAATACCATCAATGTACAGATTGCCGCGAAATCTCAGAGGATGAACCTCCTCACCTGTGATGCGTTCAAGGTCACGGACAGTGGCCAGATTGATAATGGACAGGCATTTTTCGGGTACGTCGGAAAACATGTGGCCGGGCGCCGAGACAATGTGGGGAGCGCCGAGAAGATCACTGCCAAGAAAACCGGCAAAAAACTGTTCAATGATATTGCGGCCAACGGGTTGTTTTAAACATCCCCTCGAAACCTGCTTGCCGTCGCGCAAGATTGTCAGAGTATGAGTGTCTGGATCGAATCGGCTTTCGAGAGCGGCCAATTTTTCATAGCGCATCAGCACCAGAAATTTCAGTTTAGGCATATGTTTGGGAGCTGTGACATCGAAATCGCGGTGGCCATTTTCAATGGCATAGGCTCTGTCAAATGCGATAGAATCATTTGAACCGACCTCAACTGAGGTCAATTCTTCAGCGCTTAGTCCCTTAACCGGATAGCGATAGATTGTTTCAATGGTTCCCATGTTAACTTTCCGTATTCAATGAACTGAATTTATGGTGTGCAAGGACTTGTGTGACCAAAAAGCAACACTATATTAGACCTAGGCAGGACGCCTATACGGGTTGTGCGCCTCGTGTGCGTAAATTGCAAGTAGGCAGGCGAAAAAATGACCCGGTCGTTGTCATGCCAGCGTTAAAGGTGGCCGGTGCGGATAGAGAAGTGAGGGCTTAAATGGAATTTGAAAAATACACAGAGCGCGCAAGAGGCTTCATTCAAAGCGCTCAATCATTGGCGCTACGCGAAAGCCATCAACGGTTTTCTCCAGAACATATTCTCAAGGTTCTCATTGATGATAATGAAGGCCTTGCAGCGGGTCTTATTCAAAATGCTGGTGGTGATGTTGCCAGCGTTCGTCAGGCCGTTGATCTTGCTTTGTCCCAAATACCGAAGGTTGAGGGTGGAGGTGCGGGGCAATTATACTTGGCTCCGGAGACCGCAAAATTATTCAATACAGCCGATGAGTTGGCTACCAAGGCAGGGGACAGTTTTGTAACCGCTGAAAGATTGTTATTGGCTCTGGCCATTGAAAGCGCCAGCGCTGCGGGAAAGGCTCTTAGCCAGGCCGGGGTCAGTGCTGCTAATCTTAACAGTGCTATTAATGATTTGCGCCAGGGCCGTGTTGCTGACAGTGCAACGGCGGAAAACGCCTATGAGGCGCTGAAAAAATATGCCCGGGATCTTACCGAAGTTGCCCGCGAAGGAAAACTTGATCCGGTTATTGGCCGGGATGAAGAGATCAGGCGGACGATCCAGGTTTTGTCGCGGCGAACAAAAAACAATCCGGTTTTGATTGGCGAACCCGGCGTCGGGAAAACTGCTATTGCCGAAGGATTGGCGTTAAGAATAGTTGATGGAGATGTGCCGGAAGGCCTGAAGGAAAAACGCCTTCTGGCATTGGATATGGGCGCATTGATAGCAGGTGCCAAATACCGCGGTGAATTTGAAGAACGTCTTAAGGCCGTTTTATCGGAAGTCACTGCGGCCGAAGGCGCGATTATATTATTCATCGATGAAATGCATACGCTCGTAGGCGCTGGAAAAGCCGATGGCGCGATGGATGCCTCCAATCTGCTCAAGCCGGCTCTGGCGCGTGGCGAATTGCATTGTATCGGGGCCACCACACTTGATGAATTTCGCAAACATGTTGAAAAAGATGCAGCTCTTGCCCGGCGTTTCCAACCGGTATTTATCGCCGAGCCCAGTGTCGAAGATACCGTTTCCATTCTTCGTGGCTTAAAAGAAAAATACGAACTTCATCACGGCGTTCGAATTACCGATAGTGCTATTGTTGCGGCTGCTAATCTGTCGCAGCGATATATTACGGATCGGTTTTTACCGGACAAAGCTATAGATCTGGTAGATGAAGCCGCGAGCCGGTTGCGAATGCAGGTCGATTCAAAACCGGAAGAACTTGATGAACTTGATCGCCGGATTATTCAACTCAAGATCGAGCGCGAAGCGTTGAAGAAAGAAAAGGATAAAGCTTCGCAAGACCGCTTGGTGAAACTTGAAGATGAGTTGAGCGATTTGGAGGGACAATCAGCAGACTTGTCGACCAGGTGGAATGCAGAAAAGGCCAAACTTTCATCGGCGCAAAAAATTAAGGAAGAGCTGGAACGTGCCCGCATGGAACTGGCGATGGCGCAGCGGGAAGGTCAACTTGAACGGGCAAGTGAGCTTGCCTATGGGGTTATCCCCAACCTCGAAAAGCAACTCGCTGAACGCGAAAGCGGATCAGATGGTGACCAAAGTGATTTGATGGTTGAAGAAGCAGTTAATACTTCTCATGTCGCCCAAATCGTCTCACGCTGGACCGGCATACCCGTCGACAAGATGCTGCAGGGTGAAAAGGAAAAACTGCTCAAAATGGAAACCGTATTGAGCGAACGCGTGGTCGGCCAGGCAGAGGCTGTTTCGGCGGTGTCAACCGCCGTGCGCCGGGCTCGTGCGGGTCTGCAAGACCCCTCCCGCCCGATTGGATCGTTTCTGTTTCTCGGTCCCACCGGTGTTGGCAAAACCGAGCTGACAAAAGCCATCGCCGGATTTTTGTTCGATGATGATCAGGCAACCCTACGGCTGGATATGTCCGAATATATGGAAAAACATGCCGTTGCCCGGCTCATTGGTGCTCCGCCAGGTTATGTGGGGTATGAAGAAGGTGGCGCCTTGACAGAAGCGGTTCGCCGTCGGCCCTATCAGGTCATTTTATTTGATGAGGTAGAAAAAGCGCATCCCGATGTCTTCAACATTTTGTTGCAGGTGCTTGATGACGGGCGGCTTACCGATGGGCAGGGACGCACGGTAAATTTCAGCAATGCCATGATTATTCTCACCTCGAATTTAGGGGCCGAGATACTGGTCCAGCAGCCTGAAGGTCAAGATTCAGATGCTGTGCGTGATCAGGTCATGGAGATTGTCAGAGCCAGCTTCAGACCGGAGTTTTTAAATCGCCTGGACGAGATTATTCTGTTTCACCGCCTTGCTCGGTCGCACATGGATACGATTGTCGATATTCAGATTGCAGAACTGCAGAAGTTGTTGGATAGCAGGAAAATTGAAATAGTCCTGGATGATCAGGCCCGCTCATGGCTGGCTGATAAGGGATATGATCCAGCTTACGGCGCAAGACCATTGAAGCGGGTGATTCAAAAATCAGTTCAAGATTCCCTAGCCGATCTTATGCTGGCGGGTGACGTTGGTGATGGTGATACGGTGAACATATCTGTTGGTATCGGCGGATTGACGCTAAATGGGGCAGCTTCAGAAAAGGCAGCCTGAACCATTTTTAGGCTCCCCGGTGAAAATGCCTGTGCCTGATGCATAGGCTTTTGCCCGGAGCTTTGGTTTTTACCAACCAACTAATTTCAATGAAAGATTGATGACTGTTGGCCATTCGGCGGGAGATAAGGTGCGGCAGTCATAAAGGTATTCTTCTAACGCCGGATTACGCCAAATGAAGTTTGGCGTAATCGTCACGTATATGGGGTCGTTTCATGTCCGATCTCCAGTGGTCAGGACATTGGGTCAGAAGCGATTGATAAATCTTGCGCATGTTGTCTCTCAATTATACAAGGCCTTAATGGTCATCATTCACAACAGAGACAATCCATGCACATGATGTTTGTATACGGCACGCTGAAACGCGGATTTCCCAATCATGAACTCTGGATGGAAAAACACCGTTTTGTCGGTCAGTTTCAAACCAGAAATTCGTTTCCGTTGGTGGTGGCAGGAAAATGGCATTCGCCCGTTGTGATTGCTGAACCGGGTAAGGGTCACAAGATTTCGGGAGAAGTATATATTGTTGATGATCAGGGACTTTTTGAGCTCGACAGAATTGAAGGCACTCACCTGGTTGGCGGTTACAATCGCATTTTGCTTGAGGTGGAAATGATCGAGGCCGGTATTTTTCACGACACTTGGAGTTATGTAAAAAACCGCAGCAGCATAGATGTAATCCATGACGAGTTGACGGGTGACTATCTGCGTGACCCGAGATATGTGCCTGCATCACAGCGTCTGACGTAGTATTTGTGCTTGGTAAAACCCGTGTTGACGGATTAACTTTGCATAACGGGCCACGATGCCAGTGGTTGAATAGAAAAAGGTGGGGAGATGGCTGTGCGCACTAAATTTATCTTTTTGAGTATCTGGGGACTGTTACTGGTACTGGGTGTAAGTCCCTCCGGAGTTTTGGCCGATACTAACAATCGGCTTTATGCTCCAACCTCTACACCCAAAGTAATTGCAGGCGTGCAAGTTGCGCAGTTGGACCTGAATTTGGGCGGCTCGAACCAGGATATCAAGCGGCGCTTGAGACGACAAGGCTATAGGGAAATCAGGATTACCAAGACCTCGTTTAAAAACATTCGGGCCGAAGCGTGTTTTGAAGGCATTCGCTACGCGGTTAAAGTGCGCAGATTGACCGGTAAGATCATCCGAGGTAACGAGATTGGCAAATGCCGCAAGCCATTGAGTGTGCAACAAGTTGCCGCGATGTTAAAAAAACAGGGGCTTTACGAGATTTCTGTTGCGCCGGCCCAAAGAGGGAATTTTATCGCCAAGGCTTGTGCCTATGGCAGATATTTCCGCTTCGATATTAATCGGCGTGGCGATGTTTTGAACCGCCAGGACATTGGCGAGTGCCGACGTGAACTGGATATTGCCCAGGTGCGGCAAAATTTGCGTGAGCAGGGGTTCAACAGAATTCGGGTTCTGGGGCCTTCTGAGCTGGAAGCCTGTCTTTATGGTGACAAAGTCAGGTTGCGGCTCGGGCGCGGTGGCCTGGTGCGGCGGCAGGAAGTCATCGGCAGGTGTGCAACACCAATTGACCCGCAATCACTCACAGCGCGTCTGCGTGACCTTGGATATAGCCGCATCAAGGTGACCGATGACCAGCTCCCCGTATACAAGGCGCAGGCCTGCCGGGGAAATAGCTTGATGAACATTCGGATTAACAGGTTTGGTGAAGTTACGTCTGAATTGAATCAGGGCCAATGTAACCCGCCGCTTAACCGTCAGCAGGTTGTCGAGATGTTGCAACGGCGTGGTGCAACACGCATTACCATACGGTCACAGGACCGTAGCGGATTTACGGCAAGAGCGTGTTACAAACTTGAAGATCGCCGATACAGGATTGACCCTTATGGCGTTATTCTTAACCGTGAAACCGTTGGCCGGTGCACACCGCCTCCGCTGTTGAGCCAGGTGCTGGATGACTTCAGAGCGCGGGGTGTAACAGACACCAGAATCCTGGTTGAAGGTTGCCGCAGGGGCCGGCGGTTGCGTTTTGAGATCAATGAGTTTGGCGAAGAAATCAATCGCGAGCGTTTGGGCCCATGTTAAACTGTGGTTGCGGTCAAACGGCCATTTTTAAGGCCTGATACTTTGAAGAACGAGGAAGACTGTTCTTCACTTCTGTATTTGCGAGCGCAAATCCATAATGGCTGTATTCAACCGGGTGCGGTATTTGTCGTTGGCCAACAACCAGATAGCGGCCCAGGCTATTACCGTAAAGATGACCAGGCCGCGTAGTAGTTTCTTGCTGCGTTTGCGAGACAGCAACACATCCAGCCGTTCACGGTTCCATCCGTAGATTTTTACAATAACTGCCAAGGCTCTAAGCGGGGCCCAATAGAAAGATTTTATCAAATTAAAGTTGATGGCTTTTATCCTGTTTTACGCGGCAAACCTGATGGTTGGCAGAACCTAGCTAGTTTTAAGGCCCCGGACAAGCACAAGCAGCACCGTGTCAGGCAAGTTGCGCTGTTTTCACGAAGAACGGTTATCACGAAGAACGGTGGCTCTCGTCCCCAGGCTACTGGCGGTGATCAATTAATTTGAGAAGAAGGGCTGTTAATTGACGTCGTCACGTTGGGCTTCTCGGGCAGCGGCCACACGGGTCGCTGTTGGTGCTGTTCGCCTAAGACTATCAATCTTGGTTTTTTGCTCTTTAAACAACGCCAGCATTTTTCCAGAAAGCTGCCGTCCGGTCGGAACTTTAACCCGCATCGGGTTGATAGGCTTTTTATTGAGACGCACTTCGTAGTGAAGATGATTGCCGGTAGACCGTCCGGTTGAGCCAACATATCCGATAATTTGCCCCTGGCGTATCCTCTTGCCAGGCCGAATACCGGGTCCATAGCCGGCCATGTGGGCATAGGCGGTTAAGTAACCGTTGGCATGCCTTATCTCAATGTAGTTTCCATAACCACTGACCCCGCCTTTTTTTACAACGATGCCATTGCCAGCGGCTTTAATCGGCGTGCCGCGGGGGGCAGCAAAATCGACACCGGAATGCAACTTACGCTTCCGCGTTATCGGATGCCGGCGCATACCGTATCGTGACGAAATGCGCGCACCCACGACAGGTGTGCGTATCAAGAACTTCTTGGCGCTGACACCCTTCTCGTCATAATAATCGACAATACTGTCATCGGGCGTCTTGAAGCGGTAATAGCCCTTGGCTTTGCCGTTGAGCGTCAAGGAGCTGAACAAAACTTTGCCTCTGTTGGACCGCTCCAGCGTGTTTTCATCACCGTAAAAAAGTTCAAATGAATCCCCCACCCTGACCTCGCGCTGGAAATCAACGTCATAGGCATGAATACGCATCATATCGACGATAATATTATCCGGAATGCCCTGGTTCCGGGCCGCGACATAAAGGCTCTTCTTTATTACAGCCTGGGCATGAAACTGGTCCTTATCACCATCTGTGAGGGTATCTGATAAGACCGCATATCCACCATGAGCATCGCGTTCTACGGTCAGCCGCTTGTTGGGACCGACAGCGAGTTCCAACCGGCTGGGGGTCATAATCTTGTTACCGTCTCTCATGGCTGGAACAAGCGCGAAAGTTACCTTTTGTCCCTCTTTTATCGAAGATGGTGCAAATTGGGGCTTTAATGCCTCGACGATCTCAATGGCATCATCGCGATAGGCACCGCGATCCGTCAGTATATTTACCAGGGTGTCGCCAGGGGAAACCGAAACGGTTTCAAAAGGAACGTTGGTGGCTTTGTTACGCGGTTCGCGTTTGGTTACGCGTGTTACATTGGCGCCAGGCTCGCGTGGAACATTGCCGTTAACGGAAAAACCAGGCTCGAGCGAAGCGGTAGCTTGGGGAAGTACTGTGGGTTTGGAGGTCGGCAGCCCCATTATATCTGAGATTTTATCGCCCAGGTTAATGGTTCCCAATACCGAAGCCTGATTTGGCGTGTTGCTTTCAGCGGTTATTATCTCCGCCTTGTTGGATTTTGCCGAAGTCTTGCGATTAGATTTTTGACTTAATGCCGATTGATCAGCTTTGGGTAAGGCTGCTGTCTTGGCGAGTTTGTTGGATTTTACTTTTGATCGGCCAAAAGACACCGCAATATTTGTAAATGGATTTCCCGGCTCGATTTCATTCGTCACTTTTTTCTCAGCCAGGACGGGCACATCGCCAATGAAAATTTCTGTTTGATCGGATTTGCTGCGAATCAGGCTCTTTTGCGGGTTGCGGCTGGCCAGTTTGGCATCCTGGCGCGAAACGGAAGTTGTAACCTGCCCGCTCTCATAGGTGAAGAGAAAGGCACCGCCAATTACAAAAGCTCCAAATAGGCCGGCAATGCTGGATGCTATAAGCCAGCGTTTTTTCAGGGAATCATTATGAGAAAAGGGCGAATGCTCATCATAATAGGAGATATCAAAGCCTGCCACAGAGCGGGTTACAGGACGTTTGTTCGAGGCATTGTGCCTCGACTTGATTATTATTGATTTACCCAAAGTTACTCGTTCCCCGACATCAACGAAATTCGAAATTTGAGCCCACCAGCGGTGTATGCCTGAATGTCTGGCAAGATGCCTCGCAATTACCAGAGAGTCAACCGGTTTGCGGCTATGTTTTCCCGCATTTTCAGAAAAATATTAACAAATTCTGGAATTAATTTAACAGGCTCAAAAGTGTATGTCCGTATTACTCCACATGCTGTTCACAAAACAGGCTGCCAATTGCTGCCGACAAAGGCCCGGCAGGATGCTTGTTTTTAAGATTATAGATGATTTGTAAACCTTTCGTTAGCGTTAATAAATAATTGATACTGGCAATTTCAGCCGCACTAAACGGCTGTATTTGGCCATTAATTGGCGAATTTGATTTTTTGCCTTATAATGATCGCGCGGCAAGCCGGTAAAAAAAAACAACAAAGCACGAATTTATGTTCAGTAGGTGCTTGACAGGGGGGATCAGGTGGTCATATAACCCCGCCACGCAAACGAGCACACTGGCCTTGCGCAAGACAGCTGGTTTGGGTTATCATCCCCTACTTGGGATATTTTGGGAAACGTGTTTCAGAACTTTTAAAGTTACTGAAGCCGTTTTTGTGTCCTTGTCGGACGGGTTTTTTTGTCCGGCGAGCTAAATGTGCTGTAATCAGCATGTTTAGAGCTCTTTGACATTGTGAACATATAGAAAGAGAAACGTAGGCGGCGGTGTCCTGGCGAGTTCGTGATAAGTCTCACGAACGCACAAGACTCTGGCAGTCTTACGTTTCTTCCAAATCGTAATGATTGTAATTTATTGCAATCATGTGTTTGGAACTCGTCAATTTAATTTAGACGTCAAAAGCGTAAAACGACCACTTGGAGTTTTTCCTCCAAGTAAAAAACCAGAATCAAATTATCAAACTTGAGAGTTTG
This sequence comes from Hyphomicrobiales bacterium, assembly GCA_021775515.1. Taxonomy (GTDB): domain Bacteria; phylum Pseudomonadota; class Alphaproteobacteria; order Rhizobiales; family JAJFHR01; genus JAJFHR01. The sequence goes on from JAJFHR010000147.1 coordinate 9,249, forward strand.
ATCCTGGCTCAGAACGAACGCTGGCGGCAGGCTTAACACATGCAAGTCGAACGAGAAGCTAGAGCTTGCTCTAGTGGAAAGTGGCAGACGGGTGAGTAACGCGTGGGAAACTACCTAGTGGTAT
>JAJFHR010000148.1 GCA_021775515.1 Hyphomicrobiales bacterium
AACAGTCAACCAAGCAGGCGCTATCGGTGCCGCAGGCGCAACGTTAATGGCGGGTTATCGACTGCGTCGCGGAGAGCGTGGAGCTTTGGCGCCGATGTTGTTGGCAATCATCGCCCTGACGGCAATCGGTATCATCGTTAACATTTTCAACGTCAATTTGAGGAAAATTTATACCAGCAGCGATGTGCTTGGTATCGGGCTTGCCATCATCGCCTCGGCGATGCTGACGATTGCGCTTTTCTGGAGCGGCTGGCGTACCTTGAAAATCGAAAACACAATGAAATCTGCCATTGAAGGGACGACAAAAATCACCTCCCTGGTTTTTATTATTCTGTTGGGCGCGGTGATGCTGACCGCTGCCTTCAGAGCATTTGGCGGCGAGGAATTGGTCAGAGGTTTTTTGCAAGAGCTGCCCGGTGGTTTCTGGGGCCAATTCACTATCGTTATGTTAATTATCTTTGCCCTGGGCTTCTTCCTCGACTTTATCGAGATTACTGTCGTGGTGGTGCCGATCGTTGCGCCGATTCTGCTCGCCGATCCATCAGCCAATATTACCGCGGTCTGGTTGGGCGTGATGATAGCGCTCATTATCCAGACCTCTTTTTTAACTCCGCCTTTCGGCTTTACGCTGTTTTATTTACGTGGCGTTGCCCCGGCCAGCGTAAATACTCTCGACATTTACAAAGGCGTGTTTCCCTTCATCGCAATTCAACTTCTAACGCTTGGAATCGTCGGAGCTTATCCGGGATTGGTCAATTACATCCCCAACCGGATATTGCTTCTTTCAGATCAGGCACCTCCTGCGACAAACCCCAGATTGCAGTATTGCCTGGAGAATTACGTATCACAAAAATTCGACGAAAATGGCCAAGTCATTCGCCAGGCAATTGCTCAAGTTCGATTGCTTGATCTGTCGTCGTTACCAACGGATCGTCGTGACAATCTCATGGCAGGGTTCGGCAAGGCTGCGAATATCTTCACGATTATGGGCGATATCCAGAAATACGAAAGTGAGGTTAAAAAAGCCGCTATCACCTACCGTCCCCTTCATAAAAAGGTACGTGAACTTGAACGCAACGCCCGTCGTATCGGCAAAAAAATCGCCAAGCTCGACGTTGAGATTTCACGGGCGGGCGGTGTTGTGAGCGAAGAAGTTGCCCAAAAGGCGCGTTTCCAACGCCTGGAGTTAAGCGCCCGGCGCGATGCCCTTCTTGCACAGATACCCATCGAGTGGAAAGCTGCTCAAAAAGAATTTTCCTCAATTCAGCAACGGGAATATAAATCCAGGCTGGCCTATCGCCGCAATGCTGATGACGCTTATGGATCAGTAGCAGATCTACTGGCTGCGATCAGGAGCTCTAAAAAATTATCGGCCGCCAAGGCAGATTTGCTGGTGCTTGAGCAATTGATGCAATCTGCACAATCTGCGGAAATTTCCAAGCGTATCATATCGATTGGTTCTGCACTTGGGGGTATCAAGGGGATGAGGGAAATTCGCAAATCTTTAAACATGGCCCGCCGGGCATTGCGCGCCACGCAACTAAAAAGGCGCCTTGCGCAAAAATCCATTTCGCGGTCCATTACCCTGGTTGAAGAGGAGATCGTTTGGCGGGAGCAAGCAGCAATCGAAATTCTTCCAACACTTAAAGTTTACGAAGCAGCAATTGCCGGTACGATCGGCTTACGTGGACAATCCCGCCTGCCTAAAACCGTTGCCATTGAGGTCGCAGGCTGTAGTGCGAGGCCGCGCGATATTTCTTTGGACTTCTAGGGACTTGAACGAAAGTATGGCCTGGCAATGAAGCCGGGCATTTCTTATTCAAATAACCGCCCGCCGTAAACTGCGAAAAGAAAACTTGAGTTGAGAATATTTTTGCTTTTTCAAGTAACGGTTGTGTGAATGCGAAATATTTTGACTTGTTTGATAGTCAATTTTATAGTCGTGCCCAGAAATATCTATGTAGGAGAGAGCAATGAAATCGTGGAAAAAACCTGTAATGGTATATGTACCGGCCAGTTTCGAAGTTTCTCGTTACCTCCCGGCTGAACTCGGCTCATGCAGCAAGCGTGACGATTAAAAAATATTCCGCCATTTATTTTTGGCGCAGGTAACATTTTGTTTTGAAGATTACGATTATCGGTTCTGCTGCAGGTGGAGGATTTCCACAATGGAATTGCAATGCACCGCTGAGCAGAGCCGTACGTCAAAAAAAGCCCGGGTTTCTCGCCCGAACCCAATCTAGTATTGCCGTCAGCGCCAATGGGAGGGATTGGGCATTGTTTAATGCCTCTCCCGATATTCGCGAACAGATCGCCGCCTCGCCCTGCCTGCAGCCGCGCAGCGATGGTCCGCTCAGGCACTCTCCCATCAGATCCGTTGTCCTTACCAATGCGGATGTCGATCATATTGCCGGACTGTTGAGCCTGCGCGAACGCGAACCTTTTGTGATTTATGCTACCGCGAGGGTTCTTGAAACGCTCAGAACAAACAGCATCTTCCGCGTGCTTAATACTGAAGTAGTCGAGCGCCGTGAACTACCCCTTGACGGCAGCGTTGACATTGAGGGTCCACAGGGACCAATCGGCATTCGTGTCGACACGTTCACAGTGCCTGGAAAAGTAGCATTGTTTCTCGAAGACAATGCACCGGGTCAGGAAAATTTTGGCACCGAACTAGGAGATACAATCGGTGTGCGGATCAGGCCCCAGGGTGGCGGACCTGCGGCTTATTATATACCCGGCTGCGCACAAATCGACGCTGCCCTCAAAGCCAGGCTTTCAGGCGCTGCGTGTTTGATGTTTGACGGAACGGTCTATCATGACACGGAAATGCACGATACCGGAGTTGGTGAGAAAACTGGCCAACGTATGGGTCACATATCGATGTCAGGTAAAAACGGCAGCCTGCAGGCATTGGGTGAAGTGGAGATTGAAAGACGCATTTATGTTCATATCAATAATACCAATCCGGTGCTTGATCCTGGTTCAGACGCAGCCAAAACCGTTCAGGCCGCGGGCTGGGAAATAGCATTTGATGGTATGGAGATTGACCTGTGATCGTACATCCAAAAATTCCGGAAAAAGGTGTAAGCGCCGAAGAACTCGAGAAAATTCTCCGTAAAATTGGCGATGAGCGTTATCATGTCCATCACCCTTTTCACAAGCTCATGAATGCTGGAGATTTGACCAAGGCGCAGTTGCAGGCCTGGGCTTTGAACCGCTATTGTTATCAGTTTATTATACCGCAGAAAGATGCCGTCATCCTCTCTCGGTCCGAAGATCCTGAATTTCGTCGCGAATGGCGCAAACGGATTATCGATCATGATGGCGGCGAAGGTGATGAAGGCGGAATAGCGCGCTGGTTAAAACTTGCAGAAGGTCTGGAAGTTGATGCCGAACTGGTAAAATCGAGGAAACAGGCCTTGGCGGCAACTCGTTTTGCCGTTCAGGCCTATCTTGACCTTGTTTCTCAATCTTCCTTGCTGGTGGCGGTTGCATCTTCCTTGACCGAGATGTTTTCAGGCGCGGCAATCAGTGTTCGGGTCCCTGCCATGCTCAAACGCTATGAATATATTACTGAAGATACGCTGGCTTATTTCATACCGCGGTTACACCAGGCCCCCCGGGATGCAGAATTTGCACTCGCCTATGTGAAGGAACATGCCCAGACCCCGGCGCTCCAGCAGCAGGTTGTCGACGCTTTGGTGGAAAAATGCGATATTCTTTGGGTTATGCTTGATGCGCTTTATCATGCTTATGTAGAACCTGGTCATATACCTCCCGGCGCATTTCGCCCTGATCTAAACTGAGGCATCGGAACACCATGCAGCAGCGAGCCATCCTGACACCTTCGAGCAAGCCTATTGTACCTAAACATGTTCATCTGCAATTCGACAATCTGCGGGGGAAATGGGTTGTGCTCGCGCCGGAAAGCGTATTTTGGCCAGACGAGCAAAGCTTGGAAATTTTAAAACTGTGTGATGGAAAAACCTCTGTGAAAGCAATGATAGAACATCTCGCAAAACAATATGCTGCGCCAAAAAGTGTCATTGAGCCAGATGTTACGGAGTTCCTTCAGGAATGGTCGGATAAATTGCTCATAAGGGTTATTTGAAATGCCAGCATCCGGCCCTCCGATTGGCATTCTGGCGGAATTAACCCACCGCTGCCCGCTGCAATGCCCCTATTGCTCCAACCCGGCAGACCTGCTCAAGTCAAGCAGCGAGTTAAATTCCAAGGAGTGGCTGAACGTCTTTGAACAGGCAGCGGATCTGGGAATTTTACAGGCGCATCTTTCAGGAGGTGAGCCGACCGTTCGCCGCGACCTTGAACAATTTATTGAATATCTTGATAGCCGTGGCATTTATACAAATTTGATCACTGCCGGTGTTAACCTGTCGGAAAAGCGACTTAACGTTCTGGCAAATTGTGGGCTCGACCATGTGCAGGTGTCGTTTCAAGGTGCGCGGCCGGAAACTACCGAGTTGATCGGCGCTTATAAAAATGGCCATCAAAAAAAACTCGCAACTGCCATGAGCGTCCGGTCGGCCGGGCTGCCGCTGACGATCAATGCACCAATCCATCGCCACAACATTGATGAAGTACCGGAGTTCATTGATCTAGCTGTGGAGTTGGGGGCAGAACGGCTTGAGATTGCCAATGTTCAATATTACGGCTGGGCCTACCTCAACAGAGCAGCTTTGATGCCAGATATTGAAGCCGTGCATAGGCAGGTCGACATAGTCGAAAGCGCTCAGGCAAGCTTAAAAGGTATTCTGAATATTGATTTTGTCGTTCCCGATTATTATGCGGATTATCCCAAACCCTGCATGGGGGGGTGGGCAAATGACGTTTTGATTGTCGCCCCTGATGGAACTGTTCTGCCCTGCCATGCTGCGCAAACCATAGATGCACTTGACTTCGATAGCGTGCGCAAACAATCACTTCAACAAATTTGGCAGCACTCGGCCGCGTTAAACAAATATCGCGGGTTTGACTGGATGGAAGAACCCTGCCGCAGTTGCCCACGTAAGGAACTTGATTTTGGCGGATGCCGCTGTCAGGCCTACGCCATCACCGGCCGGGCAGAGGCAACGGATCCCGCTTGCATGATCTCTCCGGACCATAAAGGGCTGGAGCAACTGGCAACCGAGTTTGCTCATAACCCCAATTTCGAATTTAATTACCGCAGGATCAAAACGCGTGGTTGATCATTGAGGTTTTATCTCTAACGACGGGTGGCAGATTGAACTTAATCAGCCCTTCACATCGCCCTGCTGCCACTTAAAAAATTATTTTTTGTATGCACGGGCAAAATTTTATATATTATTAGAAGGCTTGTTTTGGACTTTTCTTGTCACGGCACAAGCGATGGCAACCTTGAGTTTGTCAATGAATAACTATTCTGTTTATTCATACCTGGGAGAAAATCATGAAAAAAAGTTGGATGGTATTAGCGGCCGCGAGCCTGACATTTGCGGTTGCCTCAAACGGCACTTTTGCGGCGGGCGATCAGGAAAACCTGAAAAAACTGGGTTCCTTTAAACGGACCGATACTGGTGCAATGAAACGTATACCGCAAGAAGGAAAATATGCGGATAATCTGCGTAAGGTCCTGCAAAAAATTAAATTACCGAGCGGGTTTAAAATAGAGTTGTTCGCCATTGTGCCCGATGCCCGGAACATGGCTGTCAGCCGCAACAAGGCTACTGTTTGGGTTGGCACTCGCAAGACTACTGTGTGGTCGGTCACCGACCGCGATATGGACAATGCCGCAGATACGGTTGAGGAATTCAGCCCAAGTGTGAAGTTCGACATTCCCAACGGCGTTTGTTATTCGCCCGACGGTTTTTTATTCGTAGCTGAACGCAATCGGGTGATGATGTTCCCGGCGGCTGAATATTTCATGGAAGGCTCTGATACTGTTGCAATCCCAATTGTCAAACAGGGTAATCTTATCCCCGCCGATGAAGAAAGCTACAATCACACAGCGCGCGTTTGTGTCATTGGGCCCGACAACAAACTCTATATAAGCTTGGGCCAACCGCTCAATGTTACCCCGCCTGACAAAGTTGATCTTTACAGAAAAGTCGGCATCGGCGGCATGATCCGCATGAACCGGGATGGTTCGGGCCGCGAGGTAGTTGCCACCGGCATCAGGAATTCAGTTGGTCATGCGTTCAATCCCAAAGACGGCAGCCTATGGTTTACTGACAATCAGGTTGACGGTATGGGAGATGAAACGCCTCCAGGTGAGCTGAACAGAATGCCCAAGATGGGCATGTGGTACGGCCATCCTTATTACGGTGGTGGCGAGGTGCGGACCAATGAGTATAAGGATAAGGAAATTCCCGCTGATCTGGCGGCCAATTATGTAAAACCGCAAGTGGAAATGATTGCTCATGCGGCTGATCTTGGCATGATGTTCTACACCGGCAGCATGTTTCCGGCAAAATACAAAAACGCAATTTTCAATGCCCAGCACGGGTCGTGGAATGCGGTCAAACCGCGCGGCGCCCGGGTGATGGTGACGTTCCTCGACGACGACGGCAATGCGGTGAAAACCGAACCCTTTGCTGAAGGCTGGTTAACGGAAAGCGGATTTTATCTCGGCAGACCGGTGGACGTTCAGCAATATGTTGACGGATCTCTTCTGGTTTCCGATGATAAGGCCGGTGCAATTTACCGCATTTCCTATCAGGGAAACTAAGTCCTGCATATTGAGATGCGGGCCGGATTCAACACTGGCCCGCATCTCTTTTTATCCTCTTTAATCATCTAAGTTTGGAAAACAATGAAACATCTTTGTTGGGTAATAATTCTTGTTGCGACCGCCGGTCTTTACATTCCATCGCTAAACGCCGGCAGTTTGACCGCCGGGAGGGCAAAGGCAGAAATAGTTTGCCAGACCTGCCACGGCGTGGATGGCCAGGCCACGGCTGCGATGATCCCTAATATCAGCGGCCAGCAGAAGGAATATATGATCATTCAGTTGCGGGCCTTTCGCTCCGGCAAACGCAAACACGAGCAGATGAGCATCATCGCCGGTATGCTGAGCAACGAAGATATTGAAAATCTTTCCGAATGGTATTCCAGTATCGAAGTGACAGTTAAAACGCCGGACAATCCTAACTAGCGCAAGCCGACATCGCTGAAATCCCCACTTTCTGCACTCAAATCGGGAAAGAAAGAATCCTCATCGGTTACAGAAATGCCTTTGCTACGGACAGGACCTTTTAATTCCAAATCCATACCAATTCTAAACCTTTAAGCGAGTCGTATTTCAACTCCAGGGGAATGGGCTGTTGGAAACCGGATGCTGTTTTCCCTGGGCGTATCGAGAAAACCGGAACGGCTCCAGGAGTTGGCTTTTTTCGCCGGTAATTTCCTGAGCAACGAGCTTACCAACGCCGAGCATTTTATAGCCATGGTTTGAATCGGCGATGACATAAACATTTTCACGAAACACATCAAAAACAGGAAAACTGTCCGGGGTAAAACACCCCAACCCGCCTGACGGGTCTTTATGGCTATAATATTTCATCTGCCCCTCGAACCGCTTTTGGCAATGTGCCAGCGCCGAGCACCACATGTGAATGAAATTATCACCGACGATAAAATCCGGTGACTCAGGTCCATAGGGATCGACGATCACATCGTCCGGATTCTGATCAACAACATAAGGTGCGGCACCGCCCTGTATGCCACCGAAGTTGAAGTCGGGCTTATAGTATATGCCCCAATTCTCATCGGTTATCAGTGAGCCATCTTCGTCGGAATAAAGTGGCGCGTCAGAATCCACATGTATCACCGGTGGTGCTTTGCCGTCATTGGTTTTGTGCATTTTAGGATCAACGCCCAGCGTTC
>JAJFHR010000149.1 GCA_021775515.1 Hyphomicrobiales bacterium
TCTCGCAAAACCGGTGCCCATTTTTGCGAGACACGCTTTAGCGCATAATTAGTTCGGGATTATCCGGTCTGCAGTAAAAATCATTTGTCGGTGTTGTAGCAAAGCTTGCCTGATGCGCCGCATCGCGCTACGCTTTATGTCTGTCCACTTGGACTAAATTGACGCCATCGGCTGAATTGATAGGGAGGATCACGCTTTTGGGTAAATTCAGGTATTGAGGTCTGATAAAATTGTGAGACCAGACGCGCTTAAAACAGCGTAAGGTGGTCAGCCAAAGCGTGATTTAATGAAGGAAAAAACAAAACCGCCGGTTGGTAAAAAACTAAGACCTTCGATTAGTTGATTTTTCGCGCGTTAGTTTGTTGAATGCGCCTCGCTGATTGGGAGAGTCGGCTGTTTAAGACTAGGGAGTATCAATATGGGAGGGGGAGCTGCTTCTGCAGACCCGCAAGTTGCGGATACATTTCCAAAGCTGCTTATAGAGAATGCCAAAAAATTTGCGGAAAAACCTGCTATCCGCGAAAAGGATTTGGGCATTTGGCAGGCCTGGACCTGGGCTCAGGTTTATGAAGAAGTCCAGGCATTTGCTTTAGGCCTTAAAAAGCTCGGCCTTAAACGGGGGCAAAAAATCGCCATTGTCGGCGATAACCGGCCACGTCTTTATTGGTCGATGGTTGCCGCGCAAAGCCTAGGGTGTATTCCTGTGCCGGTTTATCAGGATGCGGTGGCAGAGGAGATGTCCTATGTTCTTGATCATGCCGAAGTGGTAGCCGCTATTGTTCAGGATCAGGAGCAAGTTGATAAACTCCTGCAAATTGCCGAGCAGGTGACACGTGTGAAACACGTGATCTTTGATTATGAGCGCGGATTGCGGGATTACGAAGTGAAGGGGCTTTACAGCTTCGTCGGCGTTCAGGAACTCGGCCGCGAGATGTTATCTGCAAATCCCAGTGCAAAAGACGATTGGCTCGAAGAAATTGCCAAATGCAAGGGCTCGGATGTTTCCGTGTTGCTTTACACCTCAGGCACCACGGGTCAACCCAAGGGAGTTATGCTGAGTTTCGACAATATTCTGATTAGCGCGCGTAACGGTAATCAATTTGATAGGCTGGACGATTTTGAAGAGGTTCTGGCCTATCTGCCGATGGCATGGATTGGCGATCATATTTTTTCCTATGGGCAATCTTATGCTGCCGGGTTTTGTGTGTCTTGCCCGGAAAGCCCGGAAACTGTTTTGAACGACCGCCGGGAAATCGGACCAACATATTTCTTTGCGCCGCCGCGTGTTTATGAAAATCTCCTCACTGAAATCATGGTTAGAATGGAGGATGCCGGCCGGATTAAGAAACGCATGTTCGACTATTTTCTGAAAGTAGCCAACGAATATGGTGAGCGAATTCTCAATGGTGAACCGGTCGGTTTCAAAGGCAAGCTTCTTTACAGTTTAGGGGAATTGTTGGTTTTTGGGCCTTTGAAAAACCGAATGGGATTTTCTCGTGTTAAAGTCGCCTATACGGCTGGTGAGGCCATTGGTCCGGAAATATTCCGGTTTTATCGCGCCTTGGGTGTGAATCTGAAACAGCTTTACGGGCAGACAGAGGCCAGCGTTTATATCACGCTGCAGCCGGACGGCGAAATTGATGCGGAAACCGTCGGGACACCGGCTCCAGACGTTGAAATTAAAATCAAGAAAAATGGTGAAGTGCAATATCGCTCACCCGGTGTGTTCCTGGGTTATTACAAAAACGACAAAGCAACACGGCAGACCAAAACCAAGGACGGTTGGGTGAATACGGGAGATGCCGGGTTTATTGATTCCAACGGCCATCTCAAAATCGTCGACCGGGCCAAAGATGTTGGTAAACTTGTCGACGGGTCGATGTTTGCACCCAAATATATCGAAAACAAACTGAAGTTTTACCCCAATATCAAGGAGGCTGTTGCCTTTGGTGATGGTCAGGAAATTTGCACGGTGTTCATCAATATTGATCTGGTTTCGGTATCAAATTGGGCGGAGCGCAAGAACATTGCCTATGCCAGCTATCAGGAATTGACAGGTCTGCCCGAAGTTTACGAAATGATTGAAAAACACGTGGATGAAGTCAACCAGTCCCTGGCCAGCGAGGAGCGTGTGGCGGGCTCGCAGATTTCACGGTTCTTGATCCTGCACAAAGAGCTTGATGCTGATGATGGCGAATTGACGCGAACCCAAAAAGTGCGTCGGAGTTTTGTCGCGGAACGATATGCTCCGCTCATTGACGCATTGTTTAAAGGCGATAGTTCCGCCCATATTTCGACCGAAGTTACCTTTGAAGATGGCCGCAAGGGTGTCATTGAGGCCGATGTGAAAATAAGAGATATGAAAACATATCCTGTAGCCGATTTACTGGAGGCTGCAGAATGAGCGTTGTGGCGGACAGCCGCGAAGCGCCGGACGAAATCCTTCTCAATGTTGAAGAAGTATCCCTGTCCTTTGGCGGGGTTAAGGCAATCCGCAGCGTGAGCTTTGATATTGTTAAGGGTGAAATACGCGCCATTATTGGCCCCAATGGCG
>JAJFHR010000150.1 GCA_021775515.1 Hyphomicrobiales bacterium
GATCGCCTCCATATAAGGTTGACACCGGGCACAATCTTACTGCGGCTTCGCGATCCTGTGCGCCCAGATTGTTAAAAGCTGCGCTCCAGCGATGGGGAACCAGACGTTGATATGAAATTACCGATGGTGCGGTAAAGGCAATAATTGACGGCAGGTGCCGTAAAACGCCGGCAATGAAGGCACCGGTTTTGGTACTCATGCCATCGGCTTGAACCGGGTCGTATGTGGCGGACATTCCCGATTGATCTTGAAACGACATGTGAATATGAACGCCATTGCCAATGCCTCCTGCTACCGGAAGAGGTGTAAAACTGGCCCGCCTTTCGCATCGCCTGGCCACAGCTTTAGCTACCTCGCGCAGGATAGCGCTTTGATCTGCAATCCCAACTCCAGCTGTAGGTTTGACGGTAATTTCGAATTGGTCTGCGCCATATTCGCGAATGAATGTATCGGGGATGATATTCGCTGACCTCAAGGCTGCCATGAGGCTCTCTGCAAATTCGCGTTCTCTTCTAAAACCGGCATAGGTAAACGCCAGCCCGGCTCCGCCATCTGTTCCTTGCAGGGTAAACTCATGTTCAAATGCACCGAACAGCGTCAATCCTGCAACAGTCTTTAACCGATCGAGAGCTGATTGCAAAATTGCCCGACTGCAACATTCCCAATTCCGCCCATCAAGATGGAAGACATTACCAAGAACAAAATCTTCAATCGGCAAACCATTACCGAAATCTATTTGCGTTCGCGTGGTCTTGTCGGGTAGGAGGACAAGATCTCCCAGGGCCCCGAACGGACTTTCCGCAATAGTATCAAAGCAGGTAATCTGAACATTTGTTGGCGTCCAGCCGACACCGCTTTGCAGGCGTTTTTCAAATTCAGCGACTGGAATTCCCTTGCCTCTTAGCATGCCTGACACATCGCTACAGCAGACATAGGTTATAGGTTCACGCTGCACATTTCGCCTCCTGTTAAATGGCTCGGTTCAGTCAATCAGTTGACACTTAAAGTAAAATCACATTTTTATACATTTTCAATATTGAAAATAATTTACACGGGATCCAGCCGTTGCAAAACCCGCTTTCATCCTCCGACCCCTCGCCAGTAGAACGGCTTGGCGGGTGCCGACACGCGCCAATCCTGCTCGTCTGCGAACATGCCGGCAACGCAATCCCACAGTCTCTGATTGAATACGCTCCCAACGGCAATGATATGGCACGGCATATCGCCTATGACGTAGGAGCGGAATATGTTGCCCGCTGCCTGGCAAAAAAGCTGGGAGTTCCCCTCGTCATTCAGAGATATTCCCGCCTGATAATCGACTGCAATCGCCCGCGGTCCGCGCCCGACCTTGCACCAGAAATGGCAGACGGCAGTGCGATAAAGTTCAATCACAATCTAGATGAAACCAGCCTCGATATGCGATGGCAATCCATCCATCAGCCATTTCACCAGGCGGTTGGAGAAGTTAATGATCAACACCCTGGTGCAGCCTTGGTTACTATTCACAGTTTCACCCCGCTATTAAATGGCGTTGAGCGTCCTTGGCATGTCGGATTTCTTGCCAGACGCAATTTTAATCTGGCCAACTCGATGTTGGCATATTTCTCTCAAACTCACTCGGATATTGTAACGGCGCTAAATCAACCCTACCAGATCGACGATGATACTGATTATACCATTCCTGTTCATGGCGAGCGGCATGATAAACCCCATGTGTTGATCGAAATTCGAAATGATTTAATTAAAGATGTGTCCAACGCGCAGGCCTGGGCCCAACGCCTGGCGGCAGGTTTAAGCCGGTTTGTTACCGCACATAACGGAGTTTGACTGTTTATGAACTTTGATAAATTGACCACCCGGCAGGTACCGGTAATCCCCACACATGCAGCACTGCTGTTCATCGACGTGCAAAATTTTTCGGCCCACCGGGATGGCGGCGAATTTACAGATATGAGCACAGAGGAATTCTCGCAACAGTTTGGCTGGTTTTTTAATAAGATCGAACGCGAGACCCTTGCCAAGATGGCCCGGGTGCAGGACGCTTGCCGAAAAATGAGGGTTGAGGTCATGTATACCGTGATCGAAAACCTGACCCGGGATGGTCGTGATCGCAGCCTGGATTACCGGATCAGCGGTTTCAACGTCCCCAAAGGGTCGTGGGACGCTCAAGTGCTGGACGCCATTAAACCGGAGCTAGATGAGTTGGTCTTCCCAAAATCATCATCCAACGTTTTTATCTCGACCACTATCGATTATGTGCTGCGCAACATGGCAAAACGGCAACTTATTATCAGTGGCTTCATTACAGACCAGTGCGTGAGTTCTGCCGTACGCGATGCCTGCGATTTGGGATATTTGGTCACACTTGTAAGTGATGCCTGCGCAACCTATTCGCAAAGTCGGCACGATGAAGCGCTAACAAGTATAGGTGGCTATTGCCGGCAGGTAACTACCGATGAACTGTGCACCGAATTGGCCGGTTAAGATCACAACCCTGCCAAAGAGACCTTAGGATGTCTTTCAGGAAGTGGACGGTTGCTTCGATGTCACCGACATTTCCATTGGCGCGAGTAAGAACATCACCATCATTGCGCCCAACGCCTGGTCCCTACAAGCGACCCTCAGAGACGAATGGTAAAAACCCACCATAACTGCAGTCTCAGCACCAGATGTTGAGTCATCAACCCGCCTAAAATCCCCGGAATGCGACGAATACTCGACAAGCCTTTTAGGGACGGTTGAGAATATGGGGAAGAGTGGTAGAGGACGCTGTCTTGAGCGAACCCCTCTCCCCTGCCCTTTTCCCTGTTAAACGGGAAAATACAGGGAAATCTTACAGTTTTAGGCTGATATAATGCATTCTTAAACTAATTATGGCAGTAATTTTAGGTACTTAGATAGCAAGTTTCCTAAGAACCGTAACAGGGAATTTAATTAGGGTGTGAACCCAATTTAGATTACGGCCAAATATATACTCACAATTATCCTTTTGCTTCAGCCCATCTTGCGCGCCTCGCTCGCCATTATCCTTGTAAAACTGTGGGCTGACCGAAGTCGGCTGTGCTTAGCTTCGGTGCTAACCTTTAATAGCGATATATTAATTGTGTTGGAAGCCTAGTGCTACGATTTTGCCCGCGCCGCCGACGATATAGTCCTTTGCATAGGCTTTTTGGAATTGGCGACGCGCCGCATCGCCGGTGCAATGGGTCGGTGCGACCTTCTTGACGCCAAGACGGCGAAAGATCCGGATGATACGTGTCACTTTTGATTTGCTGGCCGACCGCAAATGGAAGCCGCCCATGACCAAAGCAATCGACCGGCCGGGCCTTTGGGCGTGAACTGCCTCAAGAATGCGGATGATCCCGGGATGGGCCCAGCCTGTCAGGACGACCAGACCGTCTGCCGTGTCGACAACGAGCGCCTGTTCCACCGGTCCATCCCTCAAAGAACCGGTCGACGGAAAGCCTGGCGCAAGATCCGTCGGGCCGGTCACATCCTTATAGTCTGCTCCAGCAGCGTGGGGCATGCGGCGAAGCATTGCTGCCGGTGTCGAATGGAAGCGTAGTGTTCGGCGTAATCACCATAGCGGCAAAGCCCCAACGCCTCTCAAGCTCGGATGCTACGCGGAAATTGTCAAAACGGTGACAATAAGAACCTGCGCGCCGCGGCCTTGGGGCTTTTACTTTCGGCGCGAGCACTTGGCGTATCAATGAGCCCTCCCACTGACGCTAACAGCGATAGGAGACAAGCTGACTTCAAAAACGCGCCGCTATAGCTAGGCCAAGTGCCTTTACCAAATGTGTTAGGATTTGCAATCATCTCGTCACAATAATCCGAAAACTTTGTACGGAAAACCCATCGCCCGGGTCGCTAGATGCTGCCGGAGCGTTTTGGTGATGACACTGCCGAATTTTTACGGTGAACTTAACGACCTGAGATCTCACTACGGTCAATCCAGAAGAGCTTTCAGATGACTAACCACGCTTCGGGCTAAAGCACCCAGTTCGTAACCGCCTTCGAGCATTGAGAGGATTCTTCCATGGCCATGTGCTTTCGCTATTAAAACGAGTTCACTGGTAATCCATCCGTAGTCGGCCTCAACCAGGCTTAATTCCGACATGTCATCAAGGACGTGGGCATCAAAACCAGCCGAGATGAACAGGAATTGCGGGCGAAAGTCATTCAAGGCCGGAAGCCAATGCTCAGTAATGGCCTTGCGGAAACTCGGCCCATCCGTACCGGCGGGAAAGGGAACATAAACCACATTGGGCGTGTCTAAAACGCGCTCAACATGAGGATAGAAGGGGTGTTGAAAACTTGAACAGAAAAGCACTCGCTTGTCGTTTTTGAATGTGTCCTCTGTACCATTGCCATGATGAACGTCGAAGTCGACGATTGCAATGCGTTTCAAACCATGTTCGGCGAGAGCATGGGCTGCGGCGATCGCGATATTGTTAAAAAGGCAGAATCCCATCGCCTTGTTATGTTCGGCGTGATGTCCGGGCGGTCGAACGGCGCAGAAAATTTGGCCGGCTTCGCCTTTCATGATGAGATCAGTGCCCAGAATACCGG
The DNA here is from genome assembly GCA_021775515.1 of Hyphomicrobiales bacterium. Lineage (GTDB taxonomy): Bacteria > Pseudomonadota > Alphaproteobacteria > Rhizobiales > JAJFHR01 > JAJFHR01. The sequence continues at coordinate 4,573 of JAJFHR010000150.1, forward strand.
CACCAGCCGCCCGTTGCGCGGCTTGTAGAGTGCCTGGAGACATCACAGTATCACTGTCGATTACAACAGAACCCTGTTCGGGCGCCATTGCAAAAATGCGGTCAATATAAGCGCAGTCGTGAACACGCTTCAATTGGTCCCGGGAAATGAGCGGCGCGTCATATTTCTGGACGATGAAATCGAGGCCCGACATGATGATCTGGTTGTTGATTGCATGAAGGCGGTCAGGGCTTTCCGGATGATTGGAACCAGTGTCATGCAACAGGCAATCAGGATGTGAAATTATGGCAAGCATTTGTCCACGCAATTTAGTGATATGCAGCTGTTCAAAGCGAGCGCTCGACCAGATATAGGCCCTGATCTTGTTCCAATCGCTTATTTTTGAAGCCAAGCTCGTTCATCAGTTTGAGCATAGCATGGTTGTTTGCAAGCACCGTGCCCTCGATCAATGCCAGTCCATGATCACGTGCGACGTCCATCAGTGCCTTCATAAGTCGCGTCCCGATGCCTTGATGCTGGCGCTTATCTGAAACGACGATTGCGAACTCGCAACTCGTTTCGTCTGAATTGATGACGTAACGCGCAACCCCTTGTTGTATCTGCTTGCCTTTTTCTTCGGTGATCGCGACAAGAGCCATTTCGCGGCTATAGTCGATCTGGGTGAACTGGACGATCATTGCTGGCGTCAACTCGTTTAGCGTATGCATGAAGCGGAACCGCTTGGCTTCCGCGGAAAGATCCCGGACGAAGGATTGCTCACTTTCGGCATCTTCAGGGCGGATTGGTCGGATCGTCAGAGGTGTTCCGTCGGCAAGAAAGCCCTTCTGCACAAGGTGACGCGGATAGGGCGAAATTGCCATGTGATCGTAACGCCCGGCATTGACCGGCGGGCGGCCTATCCGGATGCGCACATCAACGGCGATCACACCGTCGGCGCCGGCGAAGAGCGGATTAATGTCGAGTTCTTCGACCTCAGGGAGTTCACAGACGAGATCGGAAATACGGAGCAGCACGTTGACTACTGCTAGACGATCTACGGCCGGTCGATCGCGGAAGGCGTCGAGCAGGCGCGAGACGCGGGTGCGGTTGATCAGACGATTGGCTAAAACCGCATTTAGCGGTGGCAGCGAGACGGCGCTGTCGCTCAAAACCTCGACCATTGTGCCACCCGCACCAAAGAGAATTGTTGGGCCGAAGACTGGGTCGCGGCTTACCCCAACTACCAGTTCGCGAGAATCCTCCACTTTCACCATCGGTTCGACCGTGACACCGAGGATGGTGGCGTCAGGTCGTGCGCTTTTGGCGCCTTGGGTAATTTCATGCCAGGCCGTCCGGACATCGGCCGCTTTCATGATGTTGATACGCACACCACCAACATCCGATTTGTGCGTAATCTGTGGCGAGTTGATCTTCATTGCGACAGGGAAGCCGACAGTCTCGGCGGCGACAAGCGCCTTGGATGGACTATCGGCTTCAAGAGTGGTGTTTATGGGGATGCGGAAGGCGCGCAAAACGGCTTTCGATTCAATGTCAGAGAGTATCGACCGTCTTTCCGCCAACACCGCCTGGATGATCATTCGCGCGCCTTCCATATCCGGTGGTTCGAGATCGGAAAGAGGCCCCGGCGCTTCAAGTGCCAGCTTACGGTTCAACCCATGCCGTGCAAGATAGGAAAAGGCCTCTACTGCACGTTCAGGTGTCGTGAAATCCGGAATACCACTTGCGCTCAAAAGCTTGCGTGCTTCCCCAACCGAGGTTTCGCCCATCCAGCAGGCCAGGATGGGCTTTTTAGTGTCGGCCGGAATTGCCTTGATCACGGCTCTTGCTGCGTCGGTAGCTTTTGTCATCGCTTGCGGCGTCAGCATCACGATTATGCCGTCGAAATTGCGGTCCTTGACGCAGGCTTCGACGGCTACGTTGAAGCTTTCTGGTTGCGCGTCTCCGAGAATGTCGATCGGATTGCTTCTTGACCAATAAAGTGGAAGGATTGCATCCAATGCCTCTATTGTTTCCGTTGACGGGGGCGGAAGGTCTAGATACAAATCTCCGGCACTGTCCGCGGCAAGGACTCCTGCACCCCCGCCATTGGTGATGATGCCAAGACGGTTGCCTGTAGCTCGTGTGTTGGCCGACAGAATTTCAGCCGCAGCGAAGATCTGTCCGAAGGTATTAACCCGCACCGCGCCGGCCCTCTCCAGCGCAGCATCAAAGACGGCGTTGGACCCAATTAGTGCGCCCGTGTGGGTATGAGCTGCTTTGGAGCTTTGGTTGTGCCGCCCAGCCTTGAGCACGATGACAGGTTTCAGTCTCGCCGTGACACGCAGAGCACTGATAAAGGAATGCGCTTGGTGGACGCCCTCGACATAAAGAAGTACCGCGTCAGTTTTTTCATCGGTTGAGAGGAAATTCAGCACATCGCCGAAATCGATATTGGTGGAATTGCCGAGTGACACGATCGCGGAAAAACCGAGGTGATGCGGTTCCGCCCAATCCGAAATTGCTGAACAAAGCGCGCCGGATTGCGAAATAAGCGCCAGGCGGCCTTTGGGCGTGCCGGATTTGAGAAACGTCGCATTCATGGCCAACCATGGCCGGACGAGTCCCACGCAGTTAGGGCCCAGAAACCGAACGCCGCTACGCCGAGCAACATCGAGAAGGTCTGCTTCAAGTGCCTCGCCTTTTTTGCCCATTTCGCCAAAACCAGCGGAGAGAATGATGGCGTTGCGGATGCCAACATCGCCGCACTGTCGAATAATATCGACGACCGTCGCGGCTGGTGTCGCTATAACGGCAAGGTCGATATGGTCGTCCACCTCAGCAATCGAGGGAAAACAGGTTTTTTCGCCAACACGTTTATATTTCGGATTGACCGGCACAATCGGGCCGTCAAAACCGCCGCCCAGTAGGTTTGCAAAAATCTTGGAACCGACGGAGCAGCCGGAATCGCTCGCGCCAAACACAGCAATGGATTTCGGGTTGAAAAGCGGTTCAAGCTGACTGAGACCCATTAGAACCTTTCCTTACTATGGTATTTACATATCCTGAACGTGTTAGCTGCACCATTTGACTACTCGCTGCCTTGATCTGGCTCAATATCATGTTTCCCGTCAGCATTCACGAGACAGAATTGATCATTGTCTTGGTGATCCAAGCGACCCTCGCATTATGATTTTGGTTTTGAACTCGACACTAGTCACTTCTTCTCCGCGGTAACACAGTGCCAAAAGTAACTCAGCGGCTGTTTTTCCCATGCGCCTACGGCAAGAACATCATTTCCACAGACAATGGCAATCGGATGCGGTGTCAGTGACATCAACTTTTCCATAGCCGCCGCCGCTTCTTTAAGGTCATATTTTATTTCGATCAAATAGTTGTCTGCGAGGTGAAGGTTGCGTGACCGAAGAGCTTCGCGAACGCCTCTAATGCGCTCTGACGCTCGGTCATGGAGTAATCCCAGGGTAAAAGCTCATGGATCTGGCTTTGTTTGTGACCGTTGACGATAGCCTTGAGAGTGGCTGTGAGATAGGCATGGGGTTCGATATTGTGTAAGGGCGACCGTACCTTCTTTTCAGCAATATGCATCGCCGCTATTGTGATCTTCTATCTGATTTAATGAACCCTGAGCCTAAAGTGTTGTTTTGCGATTGCAAAACCATTGATGATGGCGCACCCTTAGGTAGTTTTGCATTCATCCGCCTTACAGGGGTCTCGCTGATGGCCTTACAATCCTTGGGGTACGGGGGTTTTAATTTTCTATGTTGCAGGAAATAAGAGATAAAACCGACGGATTATCGACGGCGCACTTGCTGCACTATCTGCTCGAGGAACGCTTTCCTGGCGAGGTGGCGGTAACCGCCTCGCTTAAATCATCCAGCATTGTGGTCCTGAAACTGATTTCAGATATCGCCCCCTCAACGCCAGTGTTTTTTTGCCTCCCGCAACCAACATTTCCTGAAAGTGACGCGTACCGCGCCGAGATCACCAGTCTGTTCGGCCTCACCGATATAAGAACCGTAACCCACAGCGACCCATTAGCAAAAACCCGCTCGTTCGAACGTTGCGAATGGCTGTGGAACGAGGCGGCAGCGCGCGGTAAAACCCGTGAAGTTCTTCACCTCCACCACACGCTGTCACCCTACAAATGCTGGATCAAGGCTGCCTATCACGAGCGGACAGTCGAGCCGAAAGGCCATCGGCTTGATGTCTATGCCGGCATGGTGATCGTAAATGTCCTGCACGGCCGCACCACCGAGACAATTGACCGGTTCATGCACGCCCACAAGTTGCCGTATCATCCCAAGGTCACCCGTATTAAGAAACAAATCACCGTTTCAGAAGGCCCCGTAATCGGGTATTATTTTTGAGCAACTCACAGGCTGGCGTAATATTCCTTGAGGATAGCCACCACTTCCGGTCGGCTGAATTCCGGCGGTATGTCGGCATCATTCATGAGCATTTCGCGCTGCTCGGTTCCGGAAATCGAAATATGATATTGCCGATCATGGGGACAGGTCTTGGCCGTCGCCATGCCGTAACATTTGCTGCAGTAGAAAGTAATATCAATCTTGAGGGCCTGGGTAACAAGCGCACCCGCCCACAATTCATCAAAAATGTGATGGGCATCGAATGGCCCATAATAATCACCAACACCAGCGTGATCGCGCCCGACGATTAAGTGTGAGCAGCCGAAATTCTGACGAATAAGCGCATGAAGTAATGCCTCGCGCGGGCCGGCATAACGCATCTCGATGGGGTAACCCGCCTGGATCACTGTGTCTTTACGAAAATAATTGTCAATCATCGCCTGGATGGCACGGGTGCGTACGTCAGCTGGAATGTCACCAGGTTTCAGGGCACCCAGGACCTGATGAATGAAAACCCCATCAGTTACCTCAACCGCAATTTTCGCCAGATACTCATGGCTACGATGCATGGGGTTTCTGGTTTGAAAGGCAGCAACACGAGACCAACCTTTTTTGATAAAAAGGGCGCGGGATTGCTCGGGCCGCAAATAAAGATCAGCGAATTTTTCAGGATACCCGCCCTCAGACAAAACACTTACCGGCCCCCCAAGGTTGACAGCCCCCTGCTCCAGCACCTTTTGTACACCGGGATGGGCGCGATCTGTTGTGCGATAAACGTTGGAGCACTCAAACTCCTTGTCAATCGAGTATTTTTCCCCGACTGACATAATGGCCATGATATCGTCGCTCTGGCCGTCACACAGGGCAATTTCTTCACCAATGGAGATTTGATCGGCGAGTTCCTGCGTTGTTGACAGGGTAATCGGTATTGGCCAGAAAACACCATTGGCCAGTTTCATGTCGGTACAGACCCCACGCCAGCCATCTTCGCCCATAAACCCCGCCAAGGGCGTATAGGCACCCATACCCAGCATCAACAGATCAGAGACCTCGCGGCTGGTGATCGGGATTTTCAGCAGTGTTTCAGCCCGTTCCAGAGCTTCGGTCCGCTCCCTTTCGCCAACCAGTAAAGGCCGGATCATTTCAGATACATGTGGCGGTACAAGTTGCGGCATGGAAAACTGACCGATCAATCTATGATGTGATAAACGGGGGCCTTCTCCATTTGCCACTCGTCAGATTTGGCATCATATTGCGATAAGGTGAAGCAATGCCAGTTGTCATCATCAAGCTTCATATGATCGCCGCGATAATAATACCCCGGCCAGCGTGTTTCCTTGCGGAACAATGTGTGCTGGGTAACGGAAAATGAGGCTAAAAGCCGATGTTGCAGCTCCCACGAACGTTGCAGCTGATGCAGATCTTCGGCACCCACATGAGCCATGTCTTCTTTGAGCATCTGCAAAAGATCAAGGCCCCGGTTAAGCCCCCAGTCATTGGTCATGTAGTTGGTGGAGATGCCGCCAACATATTCGTCCATGATTTTCTCCAACCGCTGAAGACCATGAAGCGGTAGCAGGTAACTCGGCGACACGGTTCCGGCAACAATTTCATTACGGCCAACCTGGTAATTCTCCAGAGGCTGGAAAACAACTTCCTTGAGATTTTCATACTCACTCTCACTGATCTCAGGCTGGTCGTTGCCCAGATCGTTAATGTATTTGACTGCCGCCTTTGCAGCGATCCGGCCTTCGGTGAACGACCCGGACGAGAATTTATGGGCGGTACCACCAATAGTGTCGCCAGCACCAAAAAGACCGTCAACAGTCATCATCCGGTTGTATCCCCACTGGTATTCATCAGGGGCATAGTCCTCTGGACCACTGGCCCAGGCGCCCGAGCAGGTGGCGTGGGAGCCC
>JAJFHR010000016.1 GCA_021775515.1 Hyphomicrobiales bacterium
CAAACTCCGGGAACCAGGTTAAAACCAGCGGCAAGGCCTTGATCGGCGGTGCGTTTTCTTTAACCGATCAACGAGGCAATAAAGTCAACGAAAAGACTTACCCGGGTAAATTCAAGCTGATTTTTTTTGGCTATACCTATTGCCCCGATGTGTGCCCGACCGAGCTACAGGTTATGAGCATTGCCCTTGATATTCTGGGAAAAAAGGCTGATCGCGTCCAGCCGATATTCATAACGATCGATCCCGAACGGGACACTGTTGCTCAGCTTGGCGATTATATGTCCAATTTTCATGATAGCTTTGTCGGCCTCACTGGCACGGCCGAGGAGATAAAAGTCGCTGCTAAGGCCTATCGGATATTCTACGCCAAAGCGGAAAATGAAAAATCGCCAAAAGACTATCTTATGGATCACTCCAGCATCATTTATTTGTTGGATAAACAGGGAAATTTCGTCAAACACTTCAACTTTGGCGTTAAACCAGAGGAATTAGCGGCAGAAATCGGGAAATTTCTTTGATATTCTGCTGTTAACTTCTGTTCTGTATCCTTATCCCCTGGTCTTATGTTGCTGCGCAACAGAAAATACGTTATCGTTTCGGCGTTGCAGCATTAAAAATAAACCCGCGCACCCAAAGGGATTCATTTGCTTTATTATTTTTATGAACTGAATCACGCGGCCCTGGCGCCCGCACGCTCCATGGCCGGTGTTGGCAAGTCGTTTTTCACCAGTACTTCCAATCCGGTTGCCGGAACCGCCTACGGGCGCACCATGGCGGCAGGGTTTGAAATGTTCGAACGGGCCACACGGCGCTATGGCAAGCCCGAATTTGGCATCGAAAGTATCGAGATTGACGGAAAAAGCGTCGCGATCGAGGAAAAAATGGTCTGGCGCAAGCCCTTCTGCAAACTGCTTCACTTTGCCAAGAACAAAAAAACCAACGGTAAACCTCAACCTAACCTGCTGATTGTCGCGCCGATGTCTGGACATTACGCGACGCTGTTGCGGGGAACAGTTGAGACAATGCTGCAGGATCATGATGTCTATATCACTGATTGGATGGATGCTCGTCAGGTTCCGCTCAACCGGGGCACATTCGATCTTGATGATTATATCGACTATGTGATCGAAATCTGCCATGAGCTCGGCCCGGATACGCATATCATGGCGGTGTGCCAGCCTTCGGTTCCGGTGCTGGCGGCTGTCGCACTTATGAATGAAGATAAAGACCCATGCGCTCCGGCCTCGATGACCTTGATGGGAGGGCCGATTGATACCAGGATCAATCCTACAGCGGTCAACGATTTGGCGGTCAGGCGCGGCATAAACTGGTTTGCCAAAAATGTCATCGTCAAGGTGCCCTTTCCTCATGCGGGCATGATGCGCGATGTCTATCCCGGATTTCTGCAGCTTACTGGTTTTATGAGCATGAATCTCAATCGACACATGAGCGCTCATAAGGATCTGTTTTTGCATTTGATTGAAGGCGATGGGGATTCGGCAGAAAAACACCGGGAATTTTATGATGAATATATGTCTGTCATGGACCTGACGGCTGATTTTTATCTGCAAACCGTGGACACGGTTTTTATCCGGCACTCCTTGCCTGAACGAACAATGGAACATCGTGGCCGTTGGATCGACACCCATGCAATCCGGCAAACCGCTCTCTTGACCATTGAGGGCGAGCGTGATGATATTTCAGGGATTGGGCAAACCAAAGCTGCCCATGATTTGTGTCCCAATATCGCAAAAAGCCGGAAAGAGCACTATATGCAGCCGGGGATCGGCCATTACGGTGTCTTTAACGGATCACGTTTTGACCATGAAATTGCGCCGCGAATTACGCGGTTCATCAAGGACCATTTGCATAGTTTAAAACCTGCCAAACCCGCGACTGCAAAAAAGCGCGAAAAAGTAGCGTAACAAGCCAGCGTTTATTACCGCCTGGCAGGCTGGCGGTTTCATGGCATATTGCGGTTATTGATCGAAGTGATTCGCTTCTTTCGTGGCTCGCAACAGTTCAGAATTCCATGTCATGATTTTCAACTTGCGCAGATCTGCAACTCCCTCGCACGGCAAAAGGCAGCTGGAAATTAATGGCCGAAGTGTGTCTGTATTTCTGCGGCGCAACGCACAGGCACGACGATTTATTCTGAAAATCAGCAGAAAGAATAGCGACGTCATTTTAACGATGCCGGTTAATGGCAGCGAAAATGATGCAATGGAATTTGCTGCAAGCCAGGCGCACTGGATACAATCACGAATTGAGGCGCAACCTGAAATAATTGCTTTTGGCCCTGGCATCACCTTTCCGATCCGCGGTATTTTACACACAATCAGCCATCGCCCTGACCAGCGCGGGACGGCCTGGATTGAAACGGCGAGCGATGGCGAAGAATTCGGGCTAGAGCAGGCAGAAGAAACCTCACCATTGATTTGCGTGGCCGGGGATGAGCGCCACCTTGCGCGGCGTTTAACTGATTGGCTGAAAAAGCAAGCGCGTTGTGATCTGTCGACATCAGTTGAAACCCACAGCACCGCCTTAGGCCTTTCGCCAACACGCATCACTATTCGGGACCAATCAACCCGCTGGGGGTCTTGTTCATCAACCGGCGTGCTTTCATTTTCCTGGCGGTTGATTTTAGCTCCTCCCTTTGTGTTGGACTATGTGGCAGCCCATGAAGTGGCTCACCTGGAAGAAATGAACCATGGTCCGCGTTTTTGGAAGCTGGTAAATGACCGGCTTCCCGGCCATAAAAAAGCCCAGACCTGGCTGAAACAAAACGGCGCGGAGTTACATTTCTACGGAAAATAAACGGTCTAGGGAAAATAAACTGTGCTGCCGAAGATTGGAGCCCTGCATTTACAAGCGGTAAAAAGCGGGTAAGAATGCGGCCTGACGGTATGCTCGCCGAATAATCGAACTTATTTCCATAAATCCGCCAGTACTGCCTCGGAATCGCGCAACCAGCGTTCGGGCAATACAGCAACAGCAGGCCTGAAAATTTTGCTAAAACCAGGAACAATCGCCTTCACCGTCAGCTTGGGATTGTTCGCTGCACTCGGACCGATTTCAACCGATATGTATTTACCATCACTGCCGGACATGTCGCGGGTGTTTGAAGCTGATGCGGCAAAAACTCAATTGACCTTGAGCGGATTTTTGATCGGCTTTGCGCTGGGCCAATTAATCTATGGGCCATTATCAGATGCCTATGGCCGCAGGCCGGTACTGATGAGCGGGCTGGTTTTATATATGATCGCTACAATCATGTGTGTGGCGGCAAATTCAATGAATATGCTCATCATTGCCCGCATCATACAAGCGCTTGGAGTTGCAGCAGTTGCGGTTATTGTGCGGGCTATTGTGCGTGACGTTTTCAGCGGTGCGCAGGCTGCCCGCACGTTGAGCTATATCGGGTCAATCATGGGTCTGGTGCCGATGGTAGCACCGCTTTTAGGAAGCCTATTGCACGGTTATTTTGGCTGGCGTTCCAACTTCGTTGTTCTTTTGTTATTCGCCGCGACAGCCGCTGTCCTGGTTTTGCTTTTTCTGCCGGAAACTATCAGCCAGGCGAGCTATCGCACGCCCTCATTGCGAATAATTTTTTCAAAATACCGGGCTGTTTTGAGCAACCGGGTTTTCCTCATCTTTGTGGTTATCGCGTCTTTGTCCTTTTCCGGGTTATTTGCGTTTATTTCTGCAAGTTCGTTTATTCTTCAAAACCAGTTTGGCCTGACCATATTCGAATTTGGATTTTCATTTGGCATCGGGGTCTTTGGCTATATCGTCGGCACGCTGATGGGCGCCAGATTGGTCGGGCATATCGGGATTGACAGAACCATTGGAATCGGATCGTTGCTCTTGGCCGCTGGCGGATTGGCGATGTATGTATTTACCTTTCTAAACAGCGCGCAGGCCTGGCAGATAATCGTGCCGTTTTTTATCTATCTTATCGGCGTAGGCCTCACTTTGCCGCAATGTATGGCGGGAGCCTTGCAGCCTTTTGCGTCAATGGCGGGAACGGCTTCATCCGCGCTTGGCTGTATTCAATTAACAAGCGGTGCTGTTGCCGGAGTTATCGTTGGGCAAAACCTTGGTGATACCCCCTTGCCTCTGGCCCTTACCATGGCGATATCAGGATGCGTGGCGCTGGCGGTAATTGCGCTCGCCCGGCATTTTCGTCTAACAGTGATCGATCCGGCCCCGGCTGATTGACGAGAAAGTCTATATCAACGGATCATGCTCTAGTCAGTTGCTATCCATTTGGGAAAAAAACGTGTCGGCTGAAAAGACCGGTTGTTTTTTCCGCCGTTTGAGAAGCGGAGGTTCTTTTTCAACTTCTTTTACTTCTGCTTTTGTCTGCGCTTTAGGCCGCGTTGCCTGAACTATCTTGATCTTACCGGGTCGCGTGCGTGCCAATAGCTGATCGATCGATCTGATCGGCGGAAGCTTGGAGCCGGGCAGCGCAACTACCGGGAAGCCCTGATGGGCCGGGGCCATAAAACTGCGCCAAATACTGGTCGGCAATCCGCCGCCGGTGACACGCTTCATCGGGCTGCCATCATCATTTCCCACCCATACGCCCGCAGTCAATTGAGCGCTATAGCCGATAAACCATGCGTCTCGAAATTCCTGGCTGGTGCCGGTTTTACCAGCAATCGGTCGATCATCAAAATTTGCCTTCGTTCCGGTACCGTATTTAGTGACTGCGGCTAACAGATCATTGATCTGATCAAGTGGTTTGTCCTTGACCACATTGCCCGGCCCCGAGCCAATTCTCTCGTAGATAACGGTGCCGGACTTTGTGCGAATACGATTGATGATAAAAGGCAGAACGCCTTCACCACCATTTGAAAACGGCACATAGGCACCGGTTAATTCAAGCAGGCTTAATTCAGCCGTGCCCAAGGCTATAGAGGGATTGGTGTGTAAGGGTGTTTTAATCCCCAGCCGGCGGGCGGTCTTTAATACTTTTTTCGTTCCCACTTTTTGGACAAGCCGAACAGCAACGGTGTTTAATGAATTGGCAAAACTATCGCGCAAACTGACCTCGCCGCGATATACATTATTATAATTGTTCGGCGACCAGTCTTTTATCTTAATCGGCCGGTCGAGCACCTGGCTTTCGGGCTCGAAGCCATTTTCCAGCGCAGACAAATAAACAAAAGGCTTAAAAGCAGAACCCGGCTGGCGTTGGGCTTTAACAGCCCGGTTAAACTGACTGGATGAATAGGATCGCCCGCCGACAAGTGCGCGTATCGCACCACGGCCATCCAACGCGACCAGCGCGGCCTGACTGGCATTTTTATTCTTGCCGTATTGCTCCAGTATCTCCCTTACCGATCTTTCCGCAAGCATTTGCAATCGCGGATCTACAGTGGTCTCGACAACAATGTCCCGGGTGAGTTTACCAACAAATCCGGGAAGCTGCTCAACCACCCAATCAACGATATATTGATTGGAGCGGCCTTCAGGTTGCGTCACCAAAGATGCCGGTTCATCTACTGCCAGTTGACCTATTTCCTTGGTGATATAGCCTGAACGCACCATGTTGTTGAGGACGAGATAGGCGCGGTCTTCTGCGCGGTCGGGATTTTTTGTTGGTGCATATTTTGAAGGTGCTTTTAACAATCCGGCCAGAACAGCGGATTCTGCCAGGGTCACATCCCGCGCTGATTTCGAGAAATAACGCCGTGCTGCAGCATCTACACCGTAAGCTCCAGCGCCGAAATAAACCCGGTTGAGATACAGTTGCAGTATTTCTTTTTTGTTATATTTGGCCTCAAGCCAAACGGCCAAAACCATTTCCTGAATTTTGCGCCGCAGGGTTCTCTCGGGATTTAAAAACAAGTTTTTGGCGAGTTGCTGAGATATGGTGCTGCCACCCTGGACAACGTACCCCGCTTGGTAGTTGGTAATAAGCGCTCTTACCAAACCGATCGGATCAACACCAAAATGCAGATAAAAACGGCGATCCTCCGTGGCGATAACTGCGTCTGGCAAGTAGGCGGGCAGTTCATCCAACTCGACATCATCGCCGGAAAATGTCCCTCGCCGAGCCATGATTTCCCCACTCGCTGACATGATCGTTACGCTGGGAGAGCGCTCAGGCAGATCAAGGGAGGCCGGGCTGGGCAGGTCGAGAAGCACATAGAAGGACAGGCCGACAAAAATAATTCCGCCCCATAGGGCAAATACGACACCCCAATAAGCGCCTTTGCGCAGGAGGTATCCCGAGATACGCCGGATTAGTCCGTGCGGTTTTTTGGTTTTTGATTTTTTTGCAGCGCGCGGACGTTCTTTAACCGCATCGCTAGACGATTGGCTCGCTTTTTTTGAACTTCCCCAAACCATGAAAACTAACGAGGCCCTTTACTCGGTAAACTGCTGCAGACATCATGGCTGACTTTGCCGGCAATCATGTGGTGCATGGTTAATCTTGTATTACTGCAGCAGACTAAAAGGCGATCTTTAACGCTCGCTTAACAATATGCGCTTTGGCAAATAAAATTTACAGAATTCGGCCGGGAAATAGTGGGGTTGTTTAATCTTGAGCCCAACGATCAGACATCGAGATTTGCCACCGCCAGGGCATTATCCTGAATAAACTCGCGGCGCGGTTCAACCACATCCCCCATCAATTTGGTGAACATATCATCAGCTTCATCAAGCTCACGCACATGAACCTGAAGCAAGGACCTTACATCATTGTCCAAGGTAGTTTCCCAAAGCTGGTCAGGGTTCATTTCGCCAAGCCCCTTATACCGCTGAAGTGTCAGTCCCTTTTGACCAACTGCGAATACCGTTTCCAATAATTCCGTGGGTGAATATACTGTCACTTCGGTGTCTTTGCGCCTCAGCACCGCTGGCTGCGTATAAATCGATTGAAGATGGCCGGCTTTTTGATCAAGCCTGCGGGCGTCAGCCGAGGCAATCAATGCGCCATCAATAGTGTGAACCTCGGTTACTCCGCGCAATTCACGGGTGAAAGCCAACCCGCCATCATCAAGTGCCGAGCCCTGCCATCCTCGTTCCAGTTCATCGCTCATCACATCAAGCCGCCGGGCGACATAGGCGGCGGCGTCAGCGGCCTGATTTTCATCACGGAGCCGTTCCGGATTAAGCGCACCGGATATTGCAACCTGTTCCACGACAAACTTTGAATAGCGGGAGTGCAGGGCATTTAAGGCTGCACGGATGGCAACGGCCTCATTAACAATTTCCCGCAAATCAGCCCCGGCGCGCTCTTCGCCTGTCCCCAGTGTCAAGACGGCATCTTCCAGTCCGGTATCTATCAGGAAACTTTCAAGGGCGTCTTCGTCTTTGAGATATCGCTCCGATTGCCCTCGTTTTACTTTATAAAGCGGCGGCTGAGCGATATAGAGATGGCCGCGTTCGATGATCTCCGGCATGTGCCGGAAAAAGAACGTCAACAGCAACGTTCGGATATGCGCACCATCTACATCAGCATCCGTCATAATGATGATTTTGTGATAGCGCAGTTTTTCAATATTAAAATCTTCCCGGCCGATACCCGCCCCCAGCGCGGTTATCAAGGTGCCGATTTCAGTAGATGACAACATTTTGTCGAAGCGGGCACGTTCAACATTGAGAATTTTACCCCGCAAAGGCAAAACCGCCTGGTTTTCGCGATTTCGTGCCTGTTTTGCTGAACCACCGGCTGAATCACCCTCAACAATAAACAGTTCCGACTTGGCCGGATCGCGTTCCTGGCAATCTGCGAGTTTGCCGGGCAGGCTCGATATGTCCAACGCTCCCTTGCGCCGGGTCAACTCGCGGGCTTTTCGCGCGGCTTCCCGGGCGGTTGCGGCTTCGACAATTTTTTGAACAATGGATTTTGCTTCGGCAGGATGTTCCTCAAACCACTGGTTCAAGGCATCTCCCATAACACCTTCAACCACGGTACGCACTTCGGAGGAAACCAGTTTTTCTTTAGTTTGGCTTGAAAATTTCGGATCCGGTACTTTTACCGATAATACGCAAGTCAAACCTTCGCGAGCATCATCACCGGTCAGGGAAACTTTTTCGCGCTTGGCCAAGCCTGAAGACAGGGCATAATTATTGATCGTGCGGGTCAATGCACCGCGAAATCCGGCTAAATGCGTTCCACCGTCTCGCTGGGGGATGTTATTGGTAAAACACAGTACATTTTCATGATAGCTGTCATTCCACCACAATGAGGCGTCAAGATGTACGTCATCGCGATCTGCGGATATGTTAATCGGAACGTTCAGCACCGGTGATTTTGCCCGGTCAAGAAACCGCACAAATGCTTCCAAACCACCTTCATACATCATGTCGGAAGTAACGGTCTCAACGCCACGATTGTCCTGAAGATTAATTCGCACACCGGAATTAAGAAAGGCAAGCTCTCTTAAGCGATGTTCAAGGGTGGAAAAATCAAACTCCGTCATCGTGAAGGTTTCTTCAGACGGAAAAAATGTTACTTCGGTACCGGTACGCCCCTGTGAGCTGCCCACCACTTCTAACGCCCTATCGGCGATGCCATGGCTGAATGTCATGGAAAATTCTTCACCCTTGCGCCAAATTCTCAAGATGAGCTTCTTTGACAGGGCATTGACGACTGAGACGCCGACACCATGCAGGCCGCCTGAAATCTTGTAGGAATTTTGGTCAAATTTACCACCGGCATGAAGCTGGGTCATGATTACTTCAGCGGCAGACATGCCTTCTTCCTCATGCATGTCAGTCGGTATGCCGCGGCCGTTGTCACGCACGGTAACTGAACCATCTGCATTCAAAGTTACCTCTACGGTGTCACAATGTCCTGCGAGTGCTTCATCAATGGCATTATCAACGACCTCATAGACCATATGATGGAGACCGGTGCCGTCGTCAGTGTCGCCGATGTACATACCGGGGCGCTTGCGCACGGCTTCGAGGCCTTTTAGGACCTTGATCGATTCCGCTCCATATTCGTCGTCCAGGGGGACATCGCCGTTATTTTCAGTTTCATCGGCCATTATGTATTCCTAATCTCTTTGTCTTTCTCCAGCAATTGCGATCAACCGGAAACAGCTTCTATCGAGCCCTGGTCAATTCGAAAACACTGAGCTTCCGGGGCAATCTCGTGAAACAAATGTTCATCCGTTCCAGTCATCCATGCCTGCGCGCCCAGAGCCAGAACGGCTTCAAACATTGCCGCACGCATTTTGTGGTCGAGGTGGGCTGCTATTTCATCCAGCAACAAAAGCGGTGCATAGCCATTCCATACCCCTTTTATGACAAATCCATGCGCCAATACCAATCCGATGAGCAAAGCCTTTTGCTCGCCTGTAGAACAAGAAGCCGCCAACATGCCGGTGGGTTCGTGATGTACGATAAGGTCAGTTCGATGCGGCCCTCTTAGCGTGCGCCCAGCACGGGCATCCTCACTACGCGAATCAGCCAGTATTATACGATAATTATCTTCAACATTCACTGCCGGATTTTCACTTAGAAGATTTTCCAGCCAACCCTCAATTCTTAGCACAGCACGGGGGAATTCCGCCACCGCATTATGTTGATTTTGGCTATTGAATGCGCTGAGACAACTGACTGCCTCGCGGCGGGCCGCTGCAATGGCGATGGCTGTTTCCGCCATCTGCTTTTCCAGAGCCTCCAGCCATGCCGAACTAGGATTTTTTGCTTCCAGCAATTTATTTCGTTCGCGCATTGCTTTTTCATAGGCGACAACGCGGCGGGTATGGTCAGAATCAAAAACACTCACCAAACGGTCTAAAAATCGCCGCCTGTCTGATGCGGGTCCTGTAAACAATCTGTCCATCGCCGGGGTTAACCAGATAATCCTAAAATAATCTGCCAAGACTCCCGCGCCAGAGACGGTTTCGCCATTCACTCGCACCTCGCGGCGATTTCCTACATCGCCTGCATTGCTCAATCCGGTGCCGCTGTCGAAGGCGCCGTCTGGTCCCGATGCCGATACCGCGATGCCCCAATTGCCTGACCCGGTCTGGCGTGGCAGTTCGTTAAACGCGGTGCGTCTAAGACCGCGCCCGGGCGCAAACAGCGAAATAGCTTCAAGCAAGTTGGTTTTTCCTGCGCCATTGTCGCCAAACAAAACAACCGGCCGGGGGTCTGCTGTAAGTTCAGCCCTCGAATAATTGCGAAAATCGGTTAAAACCAATCGACTTAAAAACAGTCGGTCTGAAAAGTTCTTTTCAAATTGAGACATCGTAGCGATTTCGCTGGTGAGCGAGGGTGCGGGAGGTGTTGGCAAGTCAATCAATTTCGGTTGCTGCAAGTATCGTTTTCAACCTGCACTGGTGACCTAAACTCTCATGGGCATAAGCACGTAGAGTGCAGAGGTATCATTGTTGTCACGGACAATTGCAGGTGATCCTGCATCTGCCAGTAAAAACTTGGCGTTATTACTTTCAAGCTGACTGGTTATGTCGAGAAGGTAACGGGCATTGAACCCTATTTCCATGTCCTCACCATCAAAGGCGGCGGCTATTTCGTCGGTCGCGCTGCCGCTATCCGGATTGTTTACGGTTAATACGACTTTGTCGGATTCAATCAGCAGTTTCACTGCCCGGCCGCGCTCGCTCGAAATTGTCGAAACCCGGTCAACCGCCTGGGCAAAAAGCGCGCTATCTACTTCCAGCGAATGATTATTGTTTTGCGGAATGACGCGTTCATAATCAGGAAATGTTCCATCAATCAGTTTGGAGGTTAGAACTATCGAGCCAAAACTGAACCTAATTTTTGTATCTGATAGTGAAATTTCAACCTCGCCTTCCACGTTCTCCAGCAATTTATGAACTTCCAGCACGGCTTTGCGCGGCACAATTATGCCCGGCATACCGGCGGCACCGTCAGGAAGCGGCAATTCGACCTGAGCCAATCTATGGCCATCGGTTGCAACACCGCGCAGGAAGGTAATATTATCCTTTTCGATTTCGTGCAGGTAAATTCCGTTGAGATAATACCGGGTTTCTTCCGTAGAAATTGCAAATCTGGTTTTATCGATAAGCCGGGCAAGATCGGTAGCCTGAACCTTAAAGGTATGGGTCATTTCACCGGCAGTAAGATCGGGGAAATCATCCTGCGGCAATGCCTGAAGAGCAAATTGCGAACGGCCCGCATATAACGTCACCCGGCCATCGTCTGCTCCTTGTTCCAATTCAAGCTGAGAACCATC
>JAJFHR010000151.1 GCA_021775515.1 Hyphomicrobiales bacterium
GGGCCGAATTTTCAGCCCGCATTTCCGGCATTGCGCCGTCAGCAATGTTTGTAGAGCTGATTGAAACGGGGGCGGATGGTATTATTCCGTTGTCTTCCCTGCGCCGGGATAGATACATCGCCGATGAGAGTTTTTTCAAACTCACCGGAAGCTCTAGCGGTGAAACCTTCCGGCTCGGCGATCAGGTTAACGTGCGGCTAGTTGAAGCAGCACCGGTGGCGGGTGCATTACGCTTTGAACTTTTATCGGAAGGCGTTTATGAAAAGCCTCTACGCGGCAACCTTACCAAAAAGGCTCGCGGCTATGGCAAAAGGGCTGGTTCAAAACGGCGCGCCAGATCCAAACGCCCCGGCAGATAGGTCATTGCATCATGATTAGAATAGAAAACCAGGAAATCCGCCCAAAGGCTAATTCAATGTTTAGAGGGTTTTTAAAGCGATGCCCAAATTGCGCCAAGGGAACGTTGTACTATAAATATTTAAAGGTGGTGGATAGCTGCTCGTCCTGCAGCGAAGATCTGTCTCATCACCGTGCCGATGATGCCCCGCCCTATTTCACTATTTTCATTGTCGGTCATATAATAATCCCGCTCGCTCTGGCTACGGAAAAAATGTGGCAATTGGAAACCTCGACCCATCTGTTGATATGGATGCCGTTGATTGTGATACTGTCACTTGTCCTATTACCCGCTGTAAAAGGCGCTGTTGTCGGCCTGCAATGGGCGCTGCGCATGCACGGGTTTGGTGAAGAGCATGAGTTTGTCCAGCCCGGCAGAGACAAAATTCACGGTGTGCAATGACTGAAGAAACCGAAATGGTAGAATTGCTGAACAAGCGGATATCCACGAACAATGCCGCTTATTACCGGCCCAGGGATGCCGCAACGTTGATATTCCTGCGCCGCGACGGTGGTAAACTACGCGTCCTTATGGGCAAACGCCATGACGATCACAAATTTTTACCCGGCAAGTTTGTATTTCCCGGCGGCCGGGTTGATTTTGCCGACTGCCGGGTTAAACCGCAGGATGATTTTCCAAAAGCAGTGCTTGAAAAGCTGCTCAAGGATATGAAACGCGGCACAAGCGTGCATCGCGCCCGTGGCCTGGGCATGGCCGCCATTAGGGAAGCGTTTGAAGAAGCCGGGGTACTTTATGGCATCTCACAGTCAAACACCCTATCCAGCCGTTCGTCTGCGTGGCAGAAATTTCTAGACCTGGGCGTAACCCCGTCACTGTCCAACATGAGATATATTGCCCGTGCGATAACTCCACCCGGCAGGCCGCGGCGTTTCGATACGCGGTTTTTTGCTGCCGATGCCAGTGGTATTGCCCGCACACTCGACAGCGCGGATGTTCCGACAAATGAACTGTTGGAGCGGCGCTGGTTAACATTCGACGAAGCTATGGATGTCGACCTTCCCCTCATCACGCAGGTGGTTTTAAAACACCTTAAAACAAGGCTTAATGATGCTGGATTGGACGATCATGACTACCCGACACCGTTTTATTTTCAAGAACGCGGAAAATTTTTGCGTGTCGAACATTAATTAGAACGACGAGATTTCTTGACACCGGCTCAAAGATGAGTAATTTCACTCTCAATATATCAGCATTCAGTATTTTTTGGTTGGATGCTTCAGGAATTGACAGACAGGACCGAAGAAAATGGCGAAAGCTACAACCGTTAAAATCAAGCTAGTTAGCACGGCTGATACCGGGTTTTATTACGTAACCAAGAAAAACGCGCGGACAATGACGGAAAAAATGACTGCTCGGAAATATGATCCCGTTGCGCGTAAACATGTAGAATTCAAAGAGGCAAAAATAAAATAGCCGGTTCTGATGCGTTCAGAAATTGAATTTTAAGGCATTGCTATCAGGTGATGCCTTTTTCTTAGGTGCGTGGCCTTTCCGGGCTTCGTCCCAACCCTCCTTCACATAATCCGGAGATCAATCAAATGATCAGGAAAACCGATTTTTATATCAATGGCAGTTGGGTCGCCCCAGTTATCGCCAATGACTTTGAGGTCATAAATCCCGCCGATGAGCAGGCTTTTGCCGCCATCTCCTTAGGATCTGCGGCTGACGTGGATAAGGCTGTCGCAGCCGCCAGAGCAGCGTTTGAAACCTACAGCCAGACTTCAAGGGATGAACGTATAAAATTGCTTGAAAAGCTGGCGGAAATCTATTCATCCCGTGCCGATGAGATGGCTCAGACGATTTCACGCGAAATGGGAGCGCCAATGTCGCTTGCCATAAATGCACAATCGGCTGCTGGTTTAGGCCACATCAAGTCATTTATTCGCGCCTTAAAGTCATACTCGTTTGGCCATATTTTGAACGAGCATGCCCCCAATGAATATATTTCTCATGAAGCTATTGGCGTCTGCGGTCTGATTACACCCTGGAACTGGCCGATGAACCAAATTACCCTCAAGGTCATTCCCGCGCTCGCGGTTGGTTGCACGGTTATTCTAAAACCGAGCGAAATAGCGCCGATGTCCGCACTTTTGTTTGCGGAAATGATTGATCAGGCAGGTTTTCCGCCAGGCGTTTTCAATCTCATTAATGGTGATGGTGCAACTGTCGGCGAAGCCATGTCGCATCACCGCGATATTGACATGATTTCTTTTACTGGCTCAACACGTGCCGGCATAGCGGTATCAAAAGCATCCGCAGAGACCGTTAAGAGAGTGACCCTGGAACTGGGCGGCAAGTCGCCCAACATCGTGTTCGAAGACGCAGACGTTGCCAAAGCCGTTAAATCAGGCGTGTTGCAATGTTTCAACAATACCGGTCAATCGTGCAATGCGCCCACGCGCATGCTGGTGCAACGTTCAATCTATGATGAGGCTGTTGAAACGGCGGTTGAAACCGGCAAAAAAGTGGAAGCCGGTGATCCCGCACAGGAGGGCCGCCACATTGGGCCTCTGGTTTCCAAGGTGCAGTTCGACAAGGTGCAGAACCTTATCAATGAAGGTATCAAGGAAGGTGCCACTCTGGTTCTTGGCGGCCCCGGACGCCCGCAAGGATTTAATCAGGGATATTTTGTCCGTCCGACGATTTTTTCAGACGTTAATAACTCTATGACCATTGCACGTGAGGAAGTGTTTGGTCCTGTTTTGGCGATAATACCTTTCGATACCGAAGAAGAAGCGATCAAAATCGCCAATGACACGCCTTATGGCTTGGCCGCTTATATCCAAAGCGGCAGCCAGGAACGTGCTCAACGGGTATCACGGCAGTTGCGGGCCGGCATGGTATTGATCAATGGTGCGCAACGCCCGGGCGGCAGCCCCTTTGGCGGTTACAAACAGTCCGGTAACGGGCGCGAGGGCGGCACCTGGGGTCTGGAAGATTTCCTTGAAGTGAAGGCGACGAGTGGATACGTTGCCGCCTAGAACATGACCTGTTGACCACAAAAGAGGCGATAAGCAGGAGGCCTGCCCGGCACCTTGACCGTGGCAGGTATTAGTTCAGCAAGCTCAATTTCTGAAGGTATTGAATTGAAAGGTGGCCGACCTGGGATTGCGGTACACGAGGAGGCCACTCCTACCGCCCACAGGCCGGCCGTAACCCCACGGACCCAGGAGATGCGGCGGACCTGAGCGAACCCGTAGGGTATCTGTGTGAGAATTGAACGAATTGAAAAATAGAACCGCAGTATTTCTTGTCTTTTTTCTGTGGCCCCGCAATTCGATCAGGTCTTTGACGCCTCTATATTCTCAAACCTTGACCCAATAATTGATATCGAAACCTAGGCGCATTACAGAGGAAATGCAAAGAGTTCATGCAGGCAGCAGTTGATATTAACCTGTTGTCGTAAAGGGTTAACCTTAACAGTTAAAGCTAATACCCGACATGGACAATCCTGATATTGGGTTTTCTAACGGTTTAACATCATGGGCGCGAATTCCGCACCCGCGAGTTGGAGCCTCAATAGTCTCCTATGCGACTGGACAAAGATTTGTTGGACATATATCGGGGCGCAGAAATTCAGCTATTGACCTTGCCGCCTTTGTCATCACTTATTTCAACCTTCCTCAATTTCTAGCGGTCGCCTGTGTAATGTTGATTACGTTCTGGAAAGTCCTGATTGCGGCGCTCAAAAAATTCAAAAGAGACGACGGTTTTCCTCTTGCCGGAAATATTGCTTTTTCGGTGATCCTTTCGGCCTTCCCGTTTTTGATCTTTTTAACCACACTGGCCGGTTTCCTCGGCGACGATAAATTAGCCGAACGGGTTGTGGTTTATCTGCTTTCGGTTGCGCCCGCCAGTCTTGTCGATCCTGTCGCTCCGGAAATTCGCTCGCTGCTAACGGTTCCACGCTCAGACCTGCTCAGCCTGTCCGTTTTGCTCACCTTGTGGACGGCCTCGGGGAGCGTTCGCAGTGTTCGTGTTGGCATGAACCGGGCCTATTCATTGCGAGACGGCCGCAATCCGGTTTTACTGATAGCAACCGATATTGTTTTTGTCGTTGTCTGGGCAATCACCCTTCTTGCGTTGTCCCTGTTTATCGCCTTTGGTCCGGTGATATGGGAATTGACGACAAACTGGTTGCCTGGAGTTCACGATTTTACCATCTGGTTTGACTGGATCCGGTTTCCGGTCGTATTCGCCCTGTTAAGCGTTTCCGTAATATCTGCCCATCTCATCCTGCCGGCTCGTCGGCACCTCTTTGCCGACATTCTGCCTGGAGCCATCTTCAGCCTGGTTATGTGGCTGGTAATTGCCGTGTCATATGCAGCGTATCTGTCGAAATTTCCGACTTATGCCAGCACATATGCCGGTCTCGCTGGTGTCATTATCGCGTTGATGTATATCTATCTTTCCGGAGCGGTGTTGATTTTTGGCGGCCAAATTAATCAGGCGATTATCAACCTCCGGGCAAAGCCAGTAAATCAGCGGAGTACTCTTGATTAAATTTAATCCCTGACCCAGGCTGACAGGAGTTCGGAGATATCGGTAGATTAAAAAATCGTTGGTTAAGCGGCGTCAGCCACCACACGGTTACGGCCATCGCTTTTAGCCCGATATAGTGCCTGATCTGCCCTTTTAAGAATTTTTTCCGGTGTATCATCCGGTTTTTCAAGGCTGGCCACACCGACACTACAAGTAATATCAAGGGGGCCGGTATCAAGACCAAGCTCAAACGGGCGCGAGGCAATTCGCTGGCGAATTCTTTCCGCAACCAGGAATGCAAAGGACAAATCCGTGTCGGGCATTACCAGAACAAACTCCTCACCGCCAAATCGGCAGGCCAGATCAATACCGCGAATATTTTGCAGAATTCGCTTGGACAATTCCTTGAGAACCGCATCACCGACATCATGCCCATAGGTGTCATTGACGGCTTTGAAATAATCAATATCAAGAATGATAAGGGATATTTCCTTGCCTCTGTTGGCAGCCTGCAGCACCAGCGTTGATACGTGGCCTTCCATATAGCGGCGATTGTAGAGCCCGGTCAGCGGGTCGGTAATTGCCAACTCCATGCTCTGTTCAACACTTTCACGCAGTTGGTCAGTATATCGCAGGCGTTTGAGCTGGGAGCGCACCCGCGCCAGTAGCTCATTTTTGTCGACCGGGCGCATGAGATAATCGTTTACACCAATATCCAGGCCGCGCAGCAACTTGGTATTATCGTCAGGCTCAACTAAAATCAATATGGGCAAGTTTCGCGTGCGCTCCAGCGAACGCAATTGCGAACACAACCGCAAACCATCAAAATTGTCGAGCCCCAAACTTACAATCAACAACTCACAGTCAAGCTCAGGCACCTTAACCAGCGCATCCTGCGGTTCGGAAATAACACCAACATCATGGAATTCTTCCAGCGTACTGACAATCCGTTCCACCGAACTTTCGCGATCGTCCACCAAAAGAATGCGCCCAGGCGCTTTTATCGCCTCTTCGACCACAACGGCCTGTTCTATAAGCCCCATGCGTTCGGACGTGGCCGCGCGCATGCGCAACTCATCGGTGACCATCTTAAGGCGTACAAGGCTTTTGACCCGAGCCAGAAGGGCAACATCGCTAACCGGTTTGGTCAAAAAATCGTCCGCCCCTGCTTCAAGACCCTGAAGCCGGTCACTGGGTTGATCCAGGGCTGTCACCATAACAACAGGAATGTGCTGGGTGTGGGGGTTGGATTTTATTCTCTCGCAGGTCTCAAAACCATCCATACCGGGCATCATCACATCAAGAAGAACAATGTCGGGAAGCGATCTTTGGACAATTTCAAGTGCTTCAGCGCCACTCATCGCGGTTAGAACATCAAAATATTCCGCCGTCAGTTTGGCTTCGAGCAACTTTACATTCGCCAAAATATCGTCGACCACAAGAATACGCGCGGTCATGAGGCATCTCCCAGAAATTTGTTGATGGTTTCGATAAACTGCGTAACGGAAATCGGTTTGGAGATGTATGCTTCACATCCGCCTTCGCGAATTTTTTCTTCATCCCCCTTCATTGCAAAGGCGGTAACCGCAATAACCGGTATGTCGCGCAATTCATCATCCTCCTTCAACCACTTTGTCACTTCGAGACCGGAGACTTCGGGCAATTGAATATCCATTAATATGAGGTCGGGTTTGTTTTCACGGGCGATTTCGATAGCTTTCAGTCCCTCGCGGGTCTCCAAGGTGTCATATCCATGCGCTTCGAGAAGATCGGTAAACAATTTCAAGTTAAGCTCATTATCTTCGACAATGAGAATTTTCTTTGCCATCAAATTAATCCCCTGTTCCAAGCAGGAAACTTTCCGAGAATGGAAATTCAGACCAGCGGGAATTCACTTTGAGTCGACTTACCCCACTTCCACACATGTATTTACTCTTATCTCTGAATTAAGTAACTATCTGCTTAACTTTGACCGACGAATTCAGTTCAATTTATAATTCACTCGATTACTGGAAGGTATTTGGCAATTAAATTTACTATGACGCAGGATGAAGCCATAACCATTGGCCTTAATGTTTTGAATTTTCTCGCTGGAGATAACGCCCGACTGGAGCGTTTTCTTTCGTTAACAGGCACGGCACCGCAAACGCTTCGATCAAGTGCTGAAAATCCGGCTTTTCTGGCTGGTGTTCTCGACTATTTGCTCGAAGATGAAACCCTTGTTTATATGTTTGCCAGCACAACCAATACAACACCGGATGCGCCTGGCAAAGCCCGCCGAATGCTTGTGAGCGATGAACGAGGAGAATTTAATTGACTGGATCGATGGCCAACCGGCTTCGCAGCCTATCCAATATGTCAGCTTCGGACCCACTCACCTTGGCGGAAATTGAAAGGCTGCCGCTTGAAGGAAGCAGGCCGGTTGTGATTTGCGATGTGGATGAAGTTATTTTCCATTTTCTTGAAGGTCTGGAAAACCATCTGCAACGAAACGACTGCTGGTTAGATCCGGCTAGTTTTGCCTTAACCGGCAATATTCGATCTTTGCAAACAAATGACCCGGTTTCGCGCGAACGTGTTGGCGAGTTATTGTTTGGGTTTTTTGCTCATTCCGCTCATTCACTCAAGCCGATCTCAGGCGCGCAAGAGGCCCTGAGCTCGTTAAGTTATGTTTGCGACATCATTCTCCTGACCAATCTGCCACGCGATTATCTGGAGCAACGCCAAACCAACCTCAAGAATGAAGGCTTTGATTATCCCATCGTCATGAACCGGGGACACAAGGGCCTGGCGGTAAATCGGATAAACCAGCGCGGTGGCAGCCCGGTCTTTTTTCTTGACGACAGTCCCACCAATATTGAGGCGGTTTCCACCCATTCTCCCGAAACGATACTTATTCATTTTATGCAAGATGAACGTTTCCGCCAGGTTATGCCGGACCTTCCCCAGGCCGATCTACAGGCAAAATCATGGCAACAAACAAAAGCGTTCAT
Source organism: Hyphomicrobiales bacterium (assembly GCA_021775515.1). Taxonomy (GTDB): domain Bacteria; phylum Pseudomonadota; class Alphaproteobacteria; order Rhizobiales; family JAJFHR01; genus JAJFHR01. Next base: position 7,894 of record JAJFHR010000151.1, read on the forward strand.
TGACGGCCATATTGATCCATTGCCGCAATTGAAATGATGACTGAAACCCATAAAATCGGTATCGATCTTGGCGGCACCAAAATAGCGGCAATCCTGCTGGATTCCACAGGTAATGTGAAAACTGAAAAACGCTTTGTAAGCCCTCATGGTGATTACGTTAAAACGATTGATGAAATTCGCAATATCGTTGCCGATCTGGAATACGGCCTACCCAGAACAGCGAGCGTTGGCATCGGCATTCCCGGGTCAATTTCACCGGCCAGCGGCCTTTTGCAGAATGCCAATTCGACCTGGCTTAACGGTAGACCGTTTCACCGGGATTTATCGCACGCGCTAGAACGCGAAGTCAGAATTGAAAACGACGCAAACTGTTTTGCCCTGTCAGAGGCGCTCAACGGATCAGGGCGGCAATCGCGCCTGGTATTCGGCGTTATTATCGGCACAGGCTGTGGCGGCGGTCTGGTTTTCGACAGCAAGCTGATTTCCGGACCTAATGCTATTGGCGGAGAATGGGGCCATAACCCTCTGCCATGGCCAACGCCTGAGGAGTTGGGCACCTGTCAGTGCTGGTGCGGCAAAATGGACTGTCTGGAGTGCTGGATTTCAGGACCCGGCATGTCGGCAGATCATTATAGATTCAACAACGAAAACCTTGAGGCACATATCATTGCCGCCCGGGCAGACCACGGTGATGCCAGCGCCCAGGCGAGCATTGAGCGTTATCTGTCCCGCCTTGCCCGCGGCCTGGCTGTGGTCACCAATTTCATCGACCCTGATGTCATTGTCCTTGGTGGTGGTTTGTCAAATATCGAGGTGATTTACAGCCGTCTTCCTGAACTCATGCGGCCGTTTATATTTGCCGATCATTTTAATACCCCTATTCTGCGTCCTGAATTTGGCGATGCCAGCGGCGTTCGCGGGGCTGCGCATTTGTGGCCCTAGAGCGTGTCGCCTTTTTTCGGATTCATTTGACACGCTTTAACCCTTTGTTTTTGCGCGTGTCTTTATCGCAAAACCGGTGCCCACTTTTGCGAGACACGTTCCAGGTTAATGTTGACCAATCGGCCGGATTGTTAATTTCTCGCAACAGGTTCCTTCTCCTTGTGTTAGGCTTGCAGCCGATCACCTTGATCTGCCCATCTGACGGGACAAAGATATGTCCGGCGATAATGCCATCCCCGGGTTTTGCCGGGATTGTTTGACTGAAACAGTTCAGCTTGACCGGTGTAGGCACTGCGGCAGTCCGCGTCTGTTACATCACCAAGAGATCAACGAGCTTTCAATCGCCCACATTGATTGTGACGCCTTTTATGCCACGGTTGAAAAGCGCGACAATCCGGAACTCAAAGACAAACCTGTCATCATCGGCGGCGGAAAGCGCGGTGTTGTCTCGACGGCATGTTATATCGCCCGCATTCACGGTGTTCACTCCGCTATGCCGATGTTCAAGGCCCTTAAGGCCTGCCCGGATGCAGTCGTCATCAGGCCGGATATGAAAAAATATTCCCGGGTCGGTCGTGAGGTCCGCGAGATGATGTTAAATTTAACGCCATTTGTCGAACCCTTGTCGATCGACGAAGCTTTCCTTGACCTCAGTGGTACGCAACGCCTGCACAAAAGATCGCCGGCGCGTACGCTTGCCCAATTTGCCAAGCGCATCGAACAGGATATTGGCATTACGGTTTCTGTCGGTCTTTCCCACAACAAGTTTCTGGCAAAAATTGCTTCCGATCTGGATAAACCCCTCGGGTTTTCGATCCTCGGGCGTCATGATGCGCCATCGTTTTTAAAAAAACAGTCGGTCTCCATCATCTGGGGGGTTGGGGTGGCGATGAAGCGCAAGCTTAAATCCCAGGGCATTGCCACCATTGCTGATTTGCTGACTTATGATCAGGCAACCTTGATGAAACGCTACGGCGTCATGGGCAAACGTCTGTACGAGCTTGCCCGGGCGCAGGACAACCGCAAAATCAAACCACAACGGGCGGCAAAAAGCGTTAGCGCTGAAACCACCTTCGCCATTGATATTCGCGAGGCAAAAGAGCTTGAGCGAAAACTCTGGCAGTTGTGTGAAAAAGTCTCTGCCCGGGCTAAAGCCAAAGCGATTGCCGGCCGCACGGCAATTCTCAAACTCAAAACCTCGGATTTTAAAACCCGCACACGCAGCCAAACCCTGGAACAGCCGACCCAGTTGGCAGACCGGCTGTTTCAGGCGGCCAAGCGAATGCTTGACGCTGAAGCAGATGGAACGGCTTACCGGCTCATTGGCATTGGATTGGGACAACTCATTGATGATGTCGAAGCCGACCAGGCAAACCTTTTCGACCCTGATCTCAACAAGCGCGCCGATGTCGAACACGCCATGGACAAAATCCGCGGAAAATTCGGCAGCGAAAGCATAGAAAAGGGCGTCGGCTTCAAGGCCCGGGGTTAGGATATGGCGATATTTCCCCGCCTAACAGCCTGGCCCGTCGAGCAGTTCCAGGGTGCGGAGTTTACCTTTGATCGAAAACTCGCCGTAGTTTATCAGGACTTGGTTGGCGATACCGTTGTCAAAAACATCAAAGGAAAATTCGAACGCCGGCGTTTCCTCTCCTGAGGATTTTCCTTCGAAATAGCTTATGTTGATTGGCCAGGACGGCAGGTTTTCAATCAGCTTTCTGGTCTTTTCATCCATTTTCCCGCTGAGTTTGCTGCTGCCGGGAGCTTTTTTGCGACCAATAAACGTCGTGGTTTGGTAAACTTTTCCGCCATCACCACCATCAAACAAGGGAACCTGAAAAATATTTTCCTGACTACGGGCTTTTGCCAGCATCTGTTCAAGGTGAACCGTCGGGAATAATGTCTTTGGTGGTAGTTCAGAAATCTTCTCACTGGGTTTTTGCAACGTCACCTTGCCCGCTGCTTGTCCAGTTCCAGTGCGGGCTAAACCCTGCGTTGTCTGGGTCTGGCGATTGTTGAGAAAATGACTTGAAGA
>JAJFHR010000152.1 GCA_021775515.1 Hyphomicrobiales bacterium
AACGTTTTTCCTCACCATTGAGCAAATAACCGCCCGCCCCGCGCAGCCCTTCTTCAAGTACCGTGCCGGTCATTCGGGTTTCACTGCCCGCCAAAAGACCGGTTGGATGAAACTGCACCATCTCCATGTCACGCAACGACAATCCCTGACGCAAAGCCATCACCATTCCATCACAGGTTTTTTCACCCGAGGGCGTATGGTAGCGATACATCGTCGGCCCACCGCCGGTCGCCAGCAAAACCGCCTTGGCTTTGACAAATTTAAAGCTGCCGTCGCGCATATTAATCAGCACGGCACCGGCAAGTTGTTGCCCGGCCCCATCACGAATGAAGGCAATGGCGCGATGTTCTTCCAGTCGTTTGACACCGCGTGACCACACCTGCTCGGCCAAACGGTTGACAATTTCAATTCCCGTCAGATCCCCCTTGTGAACCGTGCGATCGAATGTTTGTCCGGCGAAGGCTTTTTGATGAACCGTGCCATCGGGGTTGCGATCAAAAAAACAACCAAATTTATTTTCGAGTTTGGCAATGCAGGAAACCGCTTCGGTAACTAATTTCCACGACAGGTTTTGATTATTGATCCATTTGCCGCCCTCAATTGAATCCATGAAATGGCGCTCAACTGAATCCCCCTCAGCGATGGCAACATTGTAACCGCCCTGAACCATGCGCGTGCAGCCGCATTTTCCTAAAAGCCCTTTAACCGCAATGGTAATCTCGATATCCGGATTGGCATCATGAGCATGAATCGCCGCCATCAACCCGGCACCGCCACTGCCGAGTATTAAAATATCTGTTTCAACGGTTTCATATTCTTGCATCGCATTTACCCGTTGAGCAAAAACAAAAGACCGATAGCGAGAGATATCGCAAACCCGCCGGAAATAAACAGTTTTTGGCGATCATTCCAGACGACAAACTCAATCAGCAATAACCGCAGCCCGCCGGCAAGATGAACGCACAATAATACGATGAGGATGGCTTCAGCGGCTTTGACCAACGGTTGGTCGGTCCAGGCAATAAAACCATCAAGCGCTGCCGTGCTTTCAATCACCAGTCCCAAAACCAGAAAATGAACCGGCAGAAACACCGCCAGACTGATGCCGGAAAGCCGGTGCACGACAAAGGCCACATACGCCACATGGGCGCGGGATTCAACCAGCTGTTTCATGTAACGGCTCCAACTGCCCGCCATCCGATAATCACAAGGATTAGTCCAAGCACACCCATGGCAATTTCAAGGTTATTGCCGCGCCAGGAAAATGTTTCCATCACCACATTTCGAATGCCGATGGTACCGTGAATGGCGGCAGCTAAAACGAATACGCCATAAAACAACATCCAGCCGAAGGAGCCTTCGGTCCGATCTAGAATTTCAGCCGCACTTATACCATCGCGTGTTGCATAGATGATGACGGCAAGATGAATAAGGACAAACGGCGCCATTAATGCAGCTGTCAATCTCTGCGCCATATAGAGCCTGAGTTCTTTTTTGGCCACCGGTCAGCCCCCAGAAAATTGAGTGAAGGCCCGCTCCAATGCCGGTTCGTAGGCAAAAATTGCAGGAGTTCCCCCGGTATGTATGTAGACCAGCGTTGAGCCTTCCTCAGCCTGACTGGCCCGGGCCATAAAACCTGCCATGGACTTGCCGGTATATGTCGGATCCAACATCAAGGCTTCCGTGCGTGCAGCCACCAGTATGGCCTGCATCACATCATCACTGGCAGCACCATAACCGGGCGCTAAAAAAGTGTCGTCAACCTCGATATCGTCCTCACTGACTGGATTGTCGATCTCGAGCAGCTCGGCGATTTCCCGGCATCTGTTGTTAATTCGCGGGCTTTGTTCGTCAACCGAACGCCGCACACAAATCCCCTTGACCGGAATTGAACTGCCCAGCGCCCTCAGCCCAAACAACAGACCGGCATGAGTATTGCCGCTACCGGAAGCCACGACGATTTCATCAATTTTGAGATCGGCGTCAATTTGTTGTTGCAGCAGCTCTTCGGCACATACCACATACCCAAGCGCACCCAGCGGTGCATGGCCTGGGCTAAGCGGTATGATATAGGGTTTGTGTCCCTTGGCGCTCAGGTCTTCTGCAATTTTACCAAGATTACGATCCGCGCCTGCTTCATCTTCACCATCAGGGTAGGAATGAAGTGTTGCGCCAAGTAATTTATCCAACAACACATTGCCGGAGGTTCTATAATAAGGGTCATCCTTGGCAACGCGTTCCTCAAGCTGGATGTGGCAATCCATGGCCAGTTTACGCGCACCGGCTGCAGCCAATCTGACAAAGTTTGACTGCACGGCACCGGTAATCAAAATCGTATCGGCATTTTGCGCCTGGGCTTCCCCCAGATAGAACTCAAGCTGACGAACTTTGTTGCCGCCAAACGCCAAATCAGTGCAATCGTCCCGCTTGGCAAAAAGCTTAACCTCACCTTGATAAATCTGACCGAGATTTGGCAGCCCGGAGAGCAGAGTTTGCCCTGATATCAGGCGCGCCCGCGGCAGCTTGGACAACCGGCCAAGATTGGCGGAGCTGAGAGTTTTCTGATCCATTTATAACACCCCCTTGAGAAAAGCATTGGCCATCGCTTGCTTTAACCCGGCAATTGACCGGCTCGGATTTAACGATTTTGGACAATGCACGCTACATGCACCTTGAGTGTGGCAGGATGTGCAGCCACCATCCAGCGCTACTTGTTTTAAGTACCAATTAACGTCCGCCACGCGTTCATCTTTCACTAAAGTCCACGCCCGGTTAAGAGCCGCTGGACCGACATAGTCTGCCTTCCAGGCGGCAACATCGCAGGCCGCATAACATACCGCACATCCAATACATTCTATACCGGCATCCACTTCCTGGCGCGCGGCAGACAGCGGATCAATCTCCAGCATGTGCTGCGGCACGGTGGCATCAGCAACAAAACATCCACCGGCTTTTTGCATTTTATCGAAAAATGGCGCCATATCGGTTGCTAGGTCGCGGATATGCGGCAGATTACGAAGCGGCGCAATTTTCAGTTGCCCCTGTTTGACTACCTCTTCAACATGTGTGCGGCAAGTCCACCGCGGCCGGTTATTGACCATCATCGCACACGAACCACACATACCGACCCGGCAGGCAAACCTGTAGGCCAGCGCCGGGTCAAGCTTTCTTTGGATATAGGTTACCACATCCAAAACAGTCTGGCTTTCCAGGCGCGGCACCTCATAGGCGACAAAATCACCCTGGCCGTTTTCGCCCTTGAATATCTCTACTTTTATGTCAGACACCATCTGGTCCGTTTACCGGTTTATATTCATTTCAAGTCTTACCAAATCCCCGCGATAGGTAATATCGCCAATATAAATAGCCGTGCCGCTGTCATCACATAAAACCCGGCGCAACATGCCAACTGGAGCATTTACCGGAATTTCCAGGCGCTCCGCAGTTTCAAAATCCGCCGTGCCGATAGTCAGCACCTGTTTTGCTGAGGTTATCTTGATTTCCGGCAGGCTTTCCATCACGGGAATAATGAATTCAGCTTCAAATCGCTCAGGCGCTAATTTATAACATCGCCGGTCAAGATGGATGCTGACATCGGCATAAGGTTTATCATCCGACCCATGAATACGCGAAATCAATCGATAGCCCGGCGCCAGCTTGCCGAGGTCTGCAGCAAGGTCAAGGTGACCAACTTCATCACGCACCTCAACCAACTTGGACCAATTACCTTCCAATGTGCGCAGAAACGTTGTCCATGAGGTATCAAGCGTCAACCATCCCGGTTCATCAAGGCTTCCGGTGACAAACGTGCCCCTGCCTCTCGAACGTTGAATAAGACCTTCATCTTCCAGCAGCGTTAAAGCCTGGCGTACCGTCGTGCGGGCGACGGCAAATTCGCTCATAAGCGTTTCGATGACCGGCAATTGCTCGCCCCTTTTCCACACGCCTTTTTTGATGCGCTGACGCAATAAGATCGCAACCTGCGTGTAAAGCGGCGTATGACGATCTTTGAAAGCGTGATGCATGTTAATTGCCAGAGATAAAGTCCTATAATTAGTACTATTGGACTTTATCTCTGGCAAGAGATATTTTAAACCTAGATCGGACCGGTTTAAAAAAGCGCTCTTCTTAACCCAAAAAAGAGCGTCTACTTGACCGATGTTTTAAACTTATTTACCTGTTTGGCGTCAAATGGGTTCGAATCAACCGGAGAAGTTCCGTGGAAGACGACCAGCACAACCGGCAAATTTATCTGAGTCGCCGCAAAATTCTTGCGGGCCTTGCAGGTACGACCGCCATAGGGTTTTCCGGGCCAGGCATAACCTCGGCGCAGGCGAAAACCGATCCTGTTGTTCATTTCATGAAACGCGCGTCCAAGACGCTGTTAAAGGCCGCTAAGAAGGGATCTTCCGCAGCCTTTCTGCGCTTCATTCTCCGCAATACCGACGTCAGCGGCATCGCCTTATATTCTCTCGGCACGTATAAATCCGGCCTGCAAAAGAAACATCAGAAAATTTATTTCCGCGGCATGGCCCGCCACATCACCCGTTATTTCACCTACCAGTCTCAAAAATATCGCATCGTCAAGGCCGAGGTTGGCAAGGCAAGCTGGCAGGAAGGTGGTGCTTCCTACGTTGACACCAAAATAACGCTGAATACAGGTTCAGCCTATACGGTTCGCTGGCAGATCGTTCGCCGCAAAGGCCGCTACAAAATTGCCAATGTCCGCGTGCTCGGTTTTTGGCTGGCGCGTTTCCAACGCAACCAGTTCGAGAGTTTCATTGCCCGGCAGGACGGCAGGGTTTCCGCCCTCGTCGCCGCCCTCTATTACCGCAAATAGCTTGCCCGGCGACCCGGCAAATTTTTCAAGAATTACCACCAAACAGGCAATTGTCATTCTGCTGTTAAGGTTGGAATGTCTTGCCTTATTTCATTATCAGGTTCTTAATATTGGCTGATTAGTCTGACCTTACGGACAATTAAGGGATAACTATAGATAAACGCCGGGAAATTTGAAATGTGCCGTTGGATCGCATATTCGGGAGAACCGATTTTCATGGATGAATTGATCCTGGCACCGTCTAATTCCTTAATCGAACAAAGCCTCAATTGCCGCGAAGGTGCTTTGGCGACAAATGGTGACGGTTTTGGTGTCGGCTGGTACGGCCAGCATGATCAGCCCGGCCTTTACCACGAAATTCTTCCAGCCTGGAATGATGCCAACCTCAAGCACCTGTCACGCCAGATCAAAACCTCCCTGTTTTTTGCCCACGTCCGTGCCTCAACCGGTACAGCAACCATGCGCACCAATTGCCACCCGTTCTCCCATGGCCGCTGGCTCTTCATGCATAACGGACAAATTGGCGGCTACGCCGCTTGCCGCCGCCACATTGAAGGCATGCTTGAAGATAATATTTATGATCACCGCTCAGGCACTACCGACAGCGAGCTCATATTCCTGCTTATGATCCAGAACGGATTGGACGATGATCCAGCAATTGCGATAAGTGAGACCATCAAACAGATTTCAAACATCAATGACAGCACGGAGACAAATCAACCCTTTAAGCTGACCATCTGTCTGTCCGACGGCAAACGTCTGTTCGCCTGCCGCCATTCCAGCGCCGGGACGGCTCCGTCATTATATTGGCGCCAGAATGAAAACTGCATAATGGTCACGTCTGAACCCCTGGACGACAACATCGACACCTGGAATAGCGTCAATCCGGACAGTCTTTTAATCGTCGATGGCAGCAGCCGGGTCGCCCCTCTCTTCCCCGACCATCCCTTGCATCATATTTGGGCCAACCCCACCCGCATCGTCTTGGAAGAACTTCAAATTTAATGCTCAAGCTGCACCAAAAACGCTCGTAGAGCTGCGATATATCAATCGCCAGCCTTTATCATGGCAACAAACCCCGGCAAAGCTTCCACATCCTTCAGCCAACGGCGGACATTTGGATAATCATCCAACATCACCTGGCCTTCCGGGGCTCTTGCCACATAGCTATAATTGGCAATATCCGCAATCGTCGGCCGGTCGGCCGCGAGCCATTTATGGGAACTGAGGTGGGGGTCAAAAACCTCTCCAAAGAGACGGTGTGCATCAGCACTTGCCTTTTCGAAATCCAACTCACGGCCAAACACTTTTGCCGCCCTGGCCGCGGCCGGGCCAAAAAACAGCTCCCGGCCCGAAATTGCCAGCCATTCTTGAATATGCGCCTTTTCCGCCGCCGTGTTTCCGCACCACTTACCGGCGTCATCATAGGTGTTGGCAAGGTAAATCAGAATGGCACATGAATCGCGAAATATGTCGCCATCATCCTCCAGGGCAGGCACTTGTCCCAGTGGGTTAATTTTCAAATATGCCTCACTCTTGTGCTCGCCGTCGGCAAAATTGACTATCTTATGCTCATACTCCAGCCCCAGCATGTTCAAGAACAGCCGCACACGGTGAGCATTGCCCGACATCGGTAAATCGTAAAGTGTAATCATCAAGTTTTTTCCTTATTGCTTTTTGAGGGCCCGGCAGTAACCCTCGAGCCGGTTGTATTAATTTTCCCTGAGGCAACCCAGCGCGGATCACTCCAATCCCTGCAGCAGCATGTCCGGCAGTTCCCGCACGGTGGTTTCAAACGATTGTGGATCGTTTAGCGAGCGGGCGACAATCAACGCTCCCTGTATCCTTTCAACTGTCATTCGCGCCCGCCGCAGTGCCACTTTTTCCTCCGCTCCCGCCTCCAGGAGAATGCGGCTGACTTTTTCAATCCACCGTGTAACGGAACGTTGCATGGGCTCTGCCAGAACCGTGTTGCCACCAGTCAGCGTCATCGCCGCTAAAAAACAATTTTTTGCCCCTCCATCATAAAATTCGATAATTCCGCTGGCAAAACCCTCAAGCTTTTGCCTAGTTGAGCCCTCACCCTCCAACCGGGAAAAAATCTGTTTCATTACATTTTGCGACATATGGGCAGCCACGGCTTGCGCCATATCCGCCTTGCCGTCGGGAAAGTGGTGATAAAGGCTCGCCCGCCCCAGACCAGTGGCCGCACTCAAACGGCTAAGCGTAGCGCCTTCATAACCATGGCGGCGAAAAACATCGGCAATCTGATCAAGTATTTCTTCCATGGCACCTCTCCTATACCGATCGTTCGGTACAAGTCAAGTCCACCTCTTTCTCATAAGCGTTTTTGCCTGGTGGAAATTGCTATGGTCATTTTTTACCGATATTCATAAGATCAGAAGAAATATAATTTCATGGTGACAGATATGACCGAAACAGACGTGCTCGTTATTGGCGCAGGCAATGCCGCATTTTGCGCAGCTCTTTCCGCCCGGGAACGCGGTGCCCGGGTGATCATGCTGGAACGGGCCCCGCTCGAGGAAGCCGGCGGCAACAGCCGCTTTACGGCGGGTGCC
>JAJFHR010000153.1 GCA_021775515.1 Hyphomicrobiales bacterium
AAACCCTATCATTTGCCGCCAGCGTTGCTTGCCGGATGTATGTAGAGATTGATCCAGTTTGATACAATGAATTTTCCACTCGTCTTGGATTAAAACACTTTATTGCCGCCGCTTTTTTCAGCTACGCAGTTTAATTTCCGCAAGAACAACCATTTTCCGGCGGTTTTCCGGTAAAATTCCGCCTATTTCCTGCCAATTTACCAATTTTCAAAATCAGATCGGAAACCTCTCGCCGGTTGGCATGAAGAATGCTGCCATATTCACAGGAACAAAGTGGATTAAGCAGCCATTTTCTGAACGCGGGACTATCCCGCAATGCAAACCGGCAAACTGATATGAAACATTCAAATACCCGCGCACTTTATGACTACTGGAACAAACTCCGTCGCGGCAACATAGCCCCACAACGCGGCGATATTAATCCAAGCGAGATAAAATGGTTGCTGCCAAGCATGTTTATCCTCGAATTTCGCGGCGAGGACAACTTTCCGATCACTCTGGCCGGTACCCATCTGTGCGACCACTATGACAGGGAATTGCGGGATTTAAATTTGTGTAATTTCTGGCACGGACAGGAGTGTACCAGTCTTGCTCGTGTCCTGCACAGTGTGGTTGAGGAAGGTGCCGTCGGCGTAATCGGGTTTAATGCCTATAGTAATAATGACCGCTCATTGAAGATGGAAATGATCGCCATGCCGCTAAGATCACCGGCAGGCAAACCGCCGCGGATCATTGGCAATATAGCTGCGTTTGAAAAACCGGCCTGGGCTGGTCGGGATGATGAAAAAATCGTACGTCACGATATCTCAAGCCTTCGCGTCTTATGGCCCGACAAGGAGACATCGGAACAAATAAACGTCTCAACAGACGCTTATTCATCTCCTTCTCAACGACCAAGTACCGGGATCTCAGAAAGTGGTTTTACCGCCGTCCGGCATTTGCGTGTCATTGACGGCGGACGCCGCAAATAGCCCATCGCCAACCCCGCACTAATTTAAAGTCCGTCCATCAGGCATCATCTGCCAGGATACTTTCGACGATCTTCTGGACTGAAAGGGCATCTCCAAAAGATGCCATCGTGTGAGATTTCCCCAATACCTGGCGTTTGAAATTATCAAGCATGCGCATATACCCGTCCTGGCGGGCATCGGGAATATGTGTCAGCTGATGTTCCCAATCACCACCTACCGTCGAATACATCTGGTTCCAATCCCACAGCTTGTAGGATTTTTTTGTCCCCCAAATGTTAAACTGGACGATGTCCGGACCCACACCGCCTGATCCACCGGCCATGGAAATTGGAATTCCGCAACAATCCAATTGGGCGAGAAATTGAGTTTCACAGGAAACATCATCATCGGGATAACACACACTGGAATTAATTAATTCCGTTCGGCCGAATAGTTTTTCCACCAGAAAAATATAGTGCGATCCGACTTCGCGAACAAAACCGCCCTCCTGGCGTTGGGCAAGCCAGGGCGCTGCCTCCTGCCACCCGCGCGGCCAGCGGGCAAAATGCAGGCGCACATCAACTCCGGTAACTTCGCCAATGGCACCGCTTTCCAGTTCTTCTTGCATTAAATTTACGCCCTGGGCGTCAGCAAAGGGGAAATTGACGGCATTAACGATGTCCATATCAGCGAATGCCGACACCATCGCAGCACTTTCGTCAACATCTACACCGAGAGGTTTTTCGCAATATACGATCTTACCGGCCTTAGCCGCCATCATCGCATACTCCTTGTGGGACGCTGGCGGACTGGCGATATACACGATTTCAACCCGCCCATCCAAAATAGCCTCAGCAGCACTCTGAGTTAGTTGAATATTGGGGTAAAGACGCGCAACTTCCTCACGCGCCTCCATTTTAGGATCCCATGCAGTTACAATCTCAAAGCCACCATGCGCCGACATATTCGTCAACATGCGGTGGCCCATAATGCCAAGGCCGATAAATGCGACCTTAGGTTGATTGGAATTCATTTATTCATCCAACCCTATTTATCAATTCTGGCCAGCAGGCTTGATGTGTCCCAGCGATTTCCGCCCATGGATTGAACATCGGCATAAAATTGATCGACAAGGGCTGTAACCGGCAATTGCGCACCGATCTCATTAGCCATATCCAGGCAGATGCCGAGATCCTTGCGCATCCAGTCAACCGCAAACCCAAAGTCAAACTCACCACGCGACATCGTCTCATGGCGGTTTTCCATCTGCCAGGATTGAGCCGCCCCCTTTGACAACACATTGAAAACGGCATCGGTGTCAAGATCAGCCTTTTTGGCAAAATTTACCGCTTCGGAAAGGCCTTGTACCAACCCGGCAATGCAGATCTGGTTGACCATTTTAGTCAATTGACCGGCTCCGGAAGGCCCCAGCAATTCGCAGCGCTGGGCAAAAGCATCAATCAGCGGCGCGACTTTAGCAAACGGCGCCTTATCGCCACCGCACATAACCGTAAGCTTGCCGTTTTCCGCCCCCGCTTGACCACCGGACACCGGAGCATCAATAAAGTCGATGCCCTTGTCCTTGGCGACGGAATATAATTCGCGCGCTACGCTGGCAGAAGCTGTGGTGTGATCAACAAAAACCGACCCTTTTTCCATCGTAGCGAAAGCACCCTCCTCACCAATGGTAATGCTGCGCAAATCATCATCATTGCCGACACAGGAAAAAACCACACTTTGGCCCTTTGCCGCTTCAGCCGGCGTTTTGCCAACTGCGCCTTTGTGATCGCTGGCCCATTTTTCCGCTTTTGCAGTGGTTCTGTTGTAGACTGTCACCTCATGACCTGCCGCGGCGAGATGCCCGGCCATCGGATAGCCCATCACGCCCAAACCTAAAAATGAAACACGTTCAGCCATATTATTTCTCCTTTTCGGGACCGCGTCACCGCCCAAGACTGCAATTTCCGCTTGCACCCTAACAACGACGCTTCTATCACCACAATTTAAACTGCTGCAATTGATCGCATCCCAGTCGTGCGGGTCAAGTGATAAGGTTTCCAGAGTACCAAGAAAACACGGGTTTTTCGAATGATGGTAGAATTAGACGATATTCGCGCCGCCGCACGGCTGCTTCATGGCGAGGTAATTCGCACGCCGATGATGAAATCTATGCGCCTTTCCGCTCTCACTGGTGCTGAGGTTTTCGTAAAATTCGAAAACCTGCAGGTCACAAACTCTTTCAAGTCCCGTGGGGCATACGTCAAACTGGTGAGTTTGACCGGGGCAGAACGGCGCAACGGTGTCATTGCCATGTCAGCTGGAAATCATGCTCAGGCAGTTGCTTATCATGCCGCAAGGCTGGGTATTCCCGCTACCATCGTCATGCCGGAAAACACCCCCTTCGTCAAAGTCGAAAGCACCCAGGCATTGGGGGCGACAATAGTCCTGGAGGGCGAAACTCTGGCCGAAAGTCAGGCGGCCGCCCTACTGATAGCCGAACAGCAAAACCTCACCCTGGTTCATCCCTATGACGATGACAAGATCATCGCTGGCCAGGGAACAATTGCCCTTGAGATGCTCGAAGACGAACCGCAACTGGACACATTGGTTATTCCCATCGGCGGCGGCGGCCTTTTTGCCGGCAACGCGGTTGCAGCCAAGGCGCTTAAACCGGATATCAAAATCTACGGAGCAGAAGCAGAACTTTATGCCTCGATGTATCAGGCCCTGCGCGGAGAAACCGCTTCATGCGGAGGTGAAACTCTGGCAGAGGGCATCGCTGTTAAAAACGTTACCGAGCGCACCATTGCTTATGCCCGAAAACATGCCGAAGAAATTCTCCTGGTAACCGAGAGCCATCTCGAACAGGCGGTGCACGCTTATCTTACACTGCAAAAAACCGTGGCCGAAGGCGCCGGTGCTGCCGGTCTTGCCGCGATGTTTTCACGGCCGAAACTTTTTAAGGGAAAAAAAGTCGGCCTCATTTTATGCGGAGGCAACATTGACCCGCGCATACTGGCCTCAATCATCTATCGCGAACTTGCGCGCGAAAGCCGCATCATTAGCCTGCGCATTCAAATTCCCGACCACCCCGGCGTACTTGGCTCCATCTCCTCGCTTATCGGTAAACACGGTGCCAATATTCTTGAGGTCTCCCACCGCAGAATGCTGCTGGATGTGCCCGCCAAGGGTGCCGGTATTGACGTCATGCTCGAAGCCCGCGACAAGCACCACGTCGAACGCATAATTCGCGCCCTGGAGGATGAAAGTTATAAAGTCCGCAAGCTCGATGCACCAGGTGGCGAACCATCCGGAAAATCCTAGGGCATGATTTGTTCCAGCAACAGCGGAGAACTCAGTCCCTGTGACAAGCACAGGGACTAAAAGATTTCGGACGATTTATTCTTTTTAATCGCCAGTGGTTATTTAGGTTGCGGCACGATGCGTAGGTAGGGCTTTACGGTTTTCCAGCCCTCAGGAAAGGCAGCTTTAGCATCCTCATCAGAAACCGCCGGCACGATGATGACATCTTCGCCGTCCTGCCAATTTACCGGCGTTGCTACTTTATGGTTGGCGGTCAATTGCAGGGAATCAATAACCCGCAGAATTTCGTCGAAATTGCGTCCTGTGCTGGCTGGGTAAGTCAGCATTAGTTTTACCTTCTTGTCCGGTCCGATAACGAATACAGACCGCACAGTCAGCGTATCATTGGCATTGGGATGGATCATGTCGTAAAGATCGGCCACCTTGCGGTCATGATCTGCAATCAGAGGAAAATTAAGCGCGTTACCTTGTGTTTCCTCAATATCATTGGCCCATGCTTCATGACTGTCCAGCGGGTCAACGCTCAGGCCGAGAATTTTGACGCCACGTTGTTCAAATTTGTCCTTAATACCAGCCATATATCCCAGTTCGGTTGTACATACGGGTGTAAAATTTTTGGGATGTGAAAACAACACCACCCAATTATCGCCAATCCACTCATGGAAATTGATCGGCCCTTCAGTTGTCTCAGCAGAAAAATCCGGCGCTTCATCGCCAAGTCTGATCGTCATGTCTAAGCCTCCTCAATAAGGATTATAATGTTATTGGATTATTCCCGCCGGTCTGCAATCAGTTAACCGGCAGGTTCTGCCCTTATATTAAACGCAAGTACACCGGGACGAAACCGCTATTTGATCAAATCAGGTCAAATCTTTGACGCCGTCAAATCGCCGGATCCAAATATGAGTGTCATGATATGCCGCCCCGCCGTGCGGCGCACAGACATCTGCCGAGGTCAGCGTATTTATGCCCTTGCCATCAACATAGGCATGGTTGGGGTGCAGGCCTTCGGCGATAACAACTCCATGGTTTACGCCGTTGAAAAATTTTAGTTTAAGCCTAACCTGACCACGTTCATTGCCAATCAGGATATTTTCGCCATTCGCCAGTCCCAGGCTCTCGGCGTCTTGCGAATTGATCATCAGCGCCGGCGGGCCTTCGCGCTTTTGCGAGGTCGGCGTTTCATTAAACGAGGAATTTAAAAATCCACGCGCCGGCGAGGTCACCAGCCGGAAGGGATGATTTTCATCAGCCGCCTCCGTCACCGCCCAGTAGTCCGGAAATTCGGGCATATCCTCAAACGGTCCCATGGCATCAGTCTTTAACCAGGCATTCCGGGTCCAGTCAGGTTTAAAACGATATTTTCCGTCGGGATGCGCAAACCCTTCCAGATAGTGTGCAGTGGCAAAATCCGGCTGGCAATCAAGCCAGTGTTCGCGATCCAATGTTTCCAGCCCCGGCCAGCCCGAGGCAATTAAAGTGTGTTCGGTAATTTCCCGCGCACTCATGTTAAATCCCGGATGGGTTGCGCCTACCCGGTTTGCCAAATCGCAAATCACCTCATGATTGCTGCGGCATTCGCCTGGCGGCTTGATAATCTCAGGACCCTGTAAAATATACTGATGTCCGCCACCTTGATAATGATCATCATGTTCCAAAAACATCGTCGCCGGTAAGACAATATCCGCCATCAAGGCAGTCTCGGTCATAAATTGCTCATGTACACAGACAAATAGATCCTCACGCGCAAATCCGGCTTTAACCTTGTCCTGTTCGGGCGCAATAGACAAAGGGTTGGTGTTTTGTATGAACATCGCTTTAACTGGCGGCCCGCCTTGTAGGTCAACCGGATCATGGGTCAGAACTGGCCCGATGCGTGCCTGATCCAAAACCCTGATTTTTGGATCTCTCGCATCAAGCCCCTCAATCAGTGTTTTATCCCAGTTATAAATCTCGCCGTTGTTATGAAAGGCGCCCCCACCCGGGTGTTCCCACGAACCCATAACGGTGGCAATAGAGGTGGCGGCATGCATATTTACGGCACCGTTGCGCGAGCGGGTAAAACCATATCCCAGACGCAGATAACTGCGCGGATGCGTCCCAATCAGCTTGGCAAACGCTTCAATTTCCTCAACGCTCAGCCCGGTAAGTTCCGCCGCCCATTCAGGCGTTTTATTCTTAAGATGAAACTCGAACTCATTAGGGTAATCGGTATATTTTACTAAATAATCCCAATTCGCATATCCATCTCTAAACAAGATATGCATCACCGCGCAGGCCAGCGCGCCATCGCTGCCGGGATTGAGGCACAAACCCAAATCGGCCTGTTCCATAGTGCCGTTATTATAAACATCAATAACCACAATCTTGGCACCGTTTTGCTTGCGCGCCTTAATCGCATGGGTCATGACGTTAACTTGCGTATTAACTGGATTGGTTCCCCAGATAACCACAACATCCGACTTGGCCATTTCACGCGGGTCAGGTCCGGCCAGCCTGCCGGTGCCAGCGGTAAATCCAGCAAATGCCAATGTCACACAGACCGTTGAATGTTGGCCGGAATATTTTTTTACATGACGCAGGCGGTTAATACCGTCACGCATAATATGGCCCATGGTGCCGGCATAATAATAGGGCCACACACTTTCAGAGCCATGGTCGGCCTCCGCCTGTAACAAGGCCTGTGCAGTCTCATCCAGAGCCTGTTTCCAGGAAATACGTTCAAATTCACCCGAGCCTTTGCCACCTTTGCGTTTCAGCGGATATAACAGGCGATCGGGATGATGAATTCGCTCGGCATAACGGGCGACTTTTTCGCAGATAACACCATCCGTATAGCTGTTAAGGTGCGAGCCGCGCACACGGCCTATGGTGCGGCTGTCAAGGCGTTCAACCTCAAGAGCGCAAGCAGACGGGCAGTCATGGGGACAGACGGAATAGTGAATTTCAGCACTTTGAGACATGCTTCGTCCATAACACAACCTGCGGAAAAAGCGTCAACAAATTTAACGAAATTTGCCGTGCCCGAGCCTGAGTCAGTATCAGTACCGGGCACGATTAAGCAATCTGTTAGATGACCCAGAGATCAGCCGACGATTTCACCATCCGCAAAGAAAAAGGCTATTTCTTCTTTTGCGGTTTCCGGGGCATCGGACCCGTGGACTGAATTTGCTTCAATGGATTCAGCAAAATCTTTGCGAATAGTACCATCAGCAGCATCGGCTGGATTGGTTGCTCCCATAACTTCGCGGTTTTGGGCGATGGCGTTTTCTCCTTCAAGCACTTGGACCACGACCGGGCCGGAAATCATGAATGAAACAAGATCATTAAAAAACGGGCGTTCTTTGTGGACCGCATAAAAACCTTCAGCCTGCTCTTGGCTCATGTGAATGCGCTTTTGCGCAACGACCCGAAGTCCGGCACTTTCAAACCGGTCAATTATCTTGCCGGTTATGTTGCGGCGGGTGGCATCAGGTTTAATAATCGAAAATGTCCGCTCTAGTGACATGCTGCGGTCCTCTTAACTCGTTAAAATTGGAAATGATGAACATTATTGTGAGGGCTTATAACGGTCCCTTATCGGCTGTACAAGCATAGATTTCATCACACAATTTCATATCCGCCGCCCGGTGGAATGTGGTATCAGATGCGCCGGCAATCAAAAACATCGCCGCAATGCAACCAAATGACTGATCTTCAGCGCTCAATATGCTTCATATAAATGGACTGACCTACAGAATTGGCGAACGTGTACTCT
The DNA here is from genome assembly GCA_021775515.1 of Hyphomicrobiales bacterium. GTDB lineage: Bacteria > Pseudomonadota > Alphaproteobacteria > Rhizobiales > JAJFHR01 > JAJFHR01. Next base: position 8,032 of record JAJFHR010000153.1, read on the forward strand.
TTGATGAGGCAACCGTGGCAATTCCCGCCGGCCACAAAGTGGGCTTCGTTGGCCGCAATGGTTCCGGCAAGACCACCTTGTTAAAAATGATCACTGGCGAACTTGCGACCGACGAAGGCTCGGTATCTGCACCGAAAAACGCTCGTATCGGCGGCGTGGCCCAGGAAGCACCCGGCGATGATACCAGCCTGATTGATACCGTACTAGCGGCTGACAAAGAGCGCCTCGCTCTTTTAAAAGAGGCAGAAACGGCTACGGATCCTCATCGTATATCCGATATTCAACTGCGCCTGGTTGATATAGATGCTCATGGTGCCCCGGCACGCGCCGCCACTATTTTACACGGGCTTGGCTTTGACAATGACGCCCAACAAAAAGCCTGCCGCGAGTTTTCCGGCGGCTGGCGCATGCGGGTT
>JAJFHR010000154.1 GCA_021775515.1 Hyphomicrobiales bacterium
GAGAATAATCTTGAAATTGTTTCAGGGGCTACCAAGTTCGATATTTCGCCGTCTTCATGCGTTGGGCCCACCAGCAAAGTGCCATCGCTACGCGGACATAAGACGGTGTTGTCGGGATGGCGGATAAGATGGCGGACCAGAGGTGTTTCTGCTGTCATGTTGAGACTGAGATTGACGCCCCTTACTGGCCGGCATTTTAGAAAATCTACTGGCAACCCTTCAAGTTCATTGGTTCCCATGCCTGCGGCCAGAACAATTCGGTCCGCTTTAAGGCGAGTTTGTTTGGTCGCTATTCCGCAGGCATAACCATTTTTTAGAAGAAGCCTTTCAACTTTGTGGTTTTCCAAAACGGTGCCGCCCGATTTTGTAATTGCAATAGCGATAGCCCGGCAAAGTTTTTGCCCATCGACCCAGGGCACATCAGGCAGAAAAGCTGCAGCCACGACATTTTGCGACAGATGCGGTTCGCGATTTTGAACTTCTGCTCCTTCAAGCCAATGTATGTTCCATCCCTGAGCCTTTCTTTCTTCGGCATTTTTCATCAGAGCATTAAAATTACTCGCAAAGGCAACACGCAATTGGCCGTCGCGCCGATAATCCACCGATTGGCCCGAGATTTGCTCAATTTCCTTGATAAAGCTGGGCCAGGATTTCAGGGAGGCCCATTCAAGAGTGCGCATGGCGCCGGTGCCCAGCCTCGGTTCGAGATAGGCACAGGCTGCAGCACTAGCGCCGCTGCCAACCTTTCCCTGATCTATCAGGGTTATTTTTTCGCCACGCCTGATCAGATGCCAGGCAAGTGATAAACCGGCGATACCGCCGCCTATGATTATGATCAACTTGTTTTTTCCCGACAGTAGATGGTTCGCCTGCAGCCCTCGCCCAGTCTGCGATGAATTCGATTGAATGCACCATACGCCAAGCTGTAGAGTGACGCCATGGATCGCTTCTATGCCGAATTAACGCCTTTTCAAAAATTCACCGATTTCACCGATATCGCGGCTTATACACCTGTGCCAAACCAATGGCTGGTGCTGTGTGCGGATGTTCGAGGCTCAACCAAAGCCATAGAAGCAGGGCGGTATAAAGACGTCAACATGATCGGCGCAGCCTGTATTACCGCTGTGTTGAATGTTTCCGGTAATACCGAGCTTCCGTTCGTCTTTGGAGGCGATGGGGCAACAGTGGTTATTCCGCCGAGCTTGCAATATGTGGCGGTGAGGGAGCTTCTAGCCTTGCAGGAAATGGCTCGCTCGCGCTTTGAACTGGATTTGCGTGTGGGCGTGATACCGGTAGCGGACCTGCGCGCGAGGAAGGCTGAAGTACGCGTGCGCAAATACCAGCTTAGTCCCGGTAATTTTCTCGCAATGTTTGCCGGCGGCGGCATTGAACTGGCTGAAACTCTGCTGAAGGCACCCGACCCTGATAATAAATACCTGCTGGCGCCGCAACAGCAATCCGGCCCCCCTAAATTGGAAGGGCTGTCGTGCCGCTGGGAGCCGTTGCAGCCCAAGGGCGGGCTTATGTTGACTATGATTGTTCGCGGAACGTCAACGGAGGCTGCCGGTGAACGAGCGCTGATGGGCGAGACACTCAGCATGATTTCGGAAATCCTGGGAACCGATCCACAAAATGCTAATCCGGCAAGTCCACAGTCCATGAAGTTTCGATGGCCACCGCGCGGGGCCAGGCTGGAAGCAGTACTTACCACCGGAAGCGCCTCATTTGCTGTAACCTATTTGAAGGTGTTGATAACATCGTTGATACAAATTTGGTGCGATAGTTTTGGTAAAAAGGCCGGTGATTATGATGGGCGTACTTACACCGACGAATTACGCTCAAATACCGATTATCGCAAATATGACGATACCTTGCGCATGGTGCTTGATCTCAGCACAGCGCAGGCGGAAAGAATTGAAAGGTATTTGCAAAAGCGATTTGAAGATGGTGACCTAATTTATGGTACGCACCGCGCCAAGAGCGCATTGATGACCTGTGTGGTATTCAGTCTGGAACAAAGCGAACATATTCATTTTGTGGATGGTGCCGACGGCGGCTTTGCCGTGGCGGCTATTGATTTCAAACAGCGATTGGCCGCCTGGGAGAAGATGAATTAATCTGCTGTTGCGCCTTCCAGTTTTCGCCGCGACAGGGCGCGCCTGCGCCGTGCTCTGTAAGTTTTTTCGGAATTAATCGAATTAAGCTCACTGTCACCGACTTGCCATTTTCCGGTTTGGCTATCCAGTGTGGCGGCTCCTTTTGTTCCGGTAATGAAGCCGGGGCCTTTTTTAATTTCGTCCAACGGGCGATAGTCAAATTCTTCGCCGCCGAGGCAGGCAGTGGTCAAAAGACCCCAACCACATACGATCAAGATTGCTCTCAATCTTCTTTTGATAATCACTGCCTGCCTCCTTCTGTCCATCTTATAGAAATAAGATGGTTAGAATTTCATTCGGGCGCCAGTCATTACGCCGAGAATATCATCGGGATCGCCACCGGCAGCCACATCAAGTTCATAAATCCTGACGCCGAAATAAACCTCCGTTCCAATGGGATCCAGATTTTGAACAGCCTGGAAGCCATAGGAGGTGCCGTCTTCGTCGTTTATACGGCTATCGGTAATATTGTGATAGTCGACCGAAAAGGCGGTTTTCCCGTACATTGAGATACTGTTGGTAATGAAGCCAACTTTGCCGTAGTAGAATGTACGGTTACTGCGTCCAGCGGCTCTAAAGTCATCTTCACCAGCAGCAAACGTAACATTAAAACCGTTGTCGAGAAGAACCGACACTGATCCGTTTACACGCTCAAAGCCGCTGACTGAATTAGCGTTTTGATAGGCGACAGCACCGGCGATTTTTGCGCCAGCGAACTGGTTGGCAAAACGAAGCGCTGCATCCCAACGGCCACCTTGAGCGGCAGAGGTTGAAAATTTAAAGCCGTTGAAAGAAGGTGTATCGTAGCGAATACGGTCACGGCGGCTGCCGCCATCAAGGTTAGTGAAGACCGATCCAACAGTACGGGTGACCGCTGGCAAAGGCGCGCCAAATGTCAACCCGGAGCCGAAGTCGGCTACACCGGAATAACCGATGACGCCGGTGCCGGAGAGATCGACTTCAGAGGTTCCGTTCGAGGCTGTATCGCCTTGACCAAGTGTAATGCGGCCCATTGATTTTGAGTTAAAATACACCTCCGCCTTACGTTCGCCAACACCGTTGGCGCCACCACCGATTGGCGTACCGCCTGTGCCACCGTTGGCGTTAAAACGAATATCTGTTGTGGAGTTTGATTCAAATTGCAACTCAATAACGGCTCCTGCGGAGATATCGTCATTGAGAGTGCCGGTTGCGACAAAACGGAAACGAGTGCCGGAATTGTCATTGTCCACGAAGAATACATCTTCCTGATCGCCGTTGTCACCGTAGAGAACACCACGGTTAACCTGGCCGGAAACAACCAGATCCAGTTTTTTCTTAACTGAAGCCGGAGCTGCGGGTGGAACAAGTACGTCCGCCGCATTTGCTGTTCCAAGACCGAAAATTGTCAATAGGGAAGCTACCCCCAAGACTTTTCCTGTTGAACCCATTAGGTTGCCTTTCTATCTATAGATATTCTGTCCTCCCCCTTTATACGTTTCAGTTAAATGCGAGAATTTGCCGTCCCCGGAAATTCGATTCCACGTCAAACCATCGCGTTGATAGCTATTAGAGAAGCACGTGAGAGCGATTTTGAATAGACGGTCTCACAGAGTTGTGAATGTTCGTTCAAATGACGTGAGGTGGTGTGAAGTCGCGTGATACCGATAAAATTTCTGCTTGAAATTCTGCGATAAATCTCGTGGATGCCAATCCATATAAGGGAAATTTCTGCACAAATTGTTCTGAATTTGTGTGTGTTTTTTGCCACAAACTGATGCGATTTTTTTGCCCGCAAGAAACTACGGAGAAATTCAAAATCACATGTCGCGAATAAATACTGAAGACGAGGATTTTTTACGAACTCGGCGACTCAGTTAAATACGCTGACCGTGAGAAGATTTTCCTCTAACCCGATGGGGGCTACTTGAGGATGACCAACTCATAATCACCATCTGTACCGTCAACCTTGCAGGTCGAGAACCTGGGTTCGGCGGCAGGTGAATAGCCCTGCAATTTGGCGGTGTCATAGGTATCTCTATCCACGAGAGCGCAGGAGTTAAGTGTTTTGTTGAATTTTTCGAGTTTGGCCGAGAGATTAACCGCTGCACCGATGACGGTGTATTCCAACCGTTTGTCGTCCCCAACAGCGCCAAAGGTTATCGGCCCGGTCGCAGCGGCCATATTAACGTTGAGTTTAGACAGTTGAGTGGAAGGCTGTGAAGTGGAATTCCATGTCTTTATATCCGCTACGATATCTTCGATCGCCCTTAGTGAATCTGCAGCATAAGTTTCAGATGCGTTAGTGGCACCAAAAGTAGCCATAATCCCATCACCCATGAATTTGTCAATCGTGCCACCATGTTTTTGAATAAGCGGCACTACACGCTTTTGATACTCGGTAAGAATGCTCATGACCTCGCTGGCATCCATCTTTGCCGCCATGGTTGTGAACCCTCTGATATCAATGTTTAAAATGGAGGCGGTTCGGTTTATGCCTTCACCGGCTGCGATTTGATGGTCGGCTTCTCTAATTTGCGTGGCGATGGTTTCATCAAAAAAACGCGACAGATCTTTCGCCGCAGTTTGCTCTGTTACGGCGCTGACGAGCAGACTATGTGCGCGTTTTAGCGCCAGTGCCAATATGCCGGTAACAACCAGAATGGATATGATTTTATCAAATTCGGCGCCGAGTAGAATAGAGTTACTGGTCATATAGGAGACGTAGTTGCGGGTTATCATGGTGTTGGCGGGATCAATTGAGACCACGTAGATGATCATGATCAGCCATCCCAGGGCCGCGGCGATACCGGCCGCAACGACAAAGCGGGCCTGGAAACGCAGAGCACGCAGCGCGATGAATATAAAAATGTAAAGCAGCGTTGGAGACTTGAGATAAAAAGACGGCGGTTGTTCATACTGGATATGAAATGACCAGATCAAGGCCATCAACAAAGTTGTATCAATAATGATCGAGGCATAGACGATCAGGTTTGGAAGACTTCTTTTAAGCGCCCAGAACAACATCGCCAGATTAACAATGAGATAGGAGACAAGTACATAAGGTACCGGAGAAAATTGCGTGTTTGCGTCGGTTTTGGGTGATACCAGATAAAGAACTCCGAAAGTTGTAACGACCAGCAGCTGTATAATTTTAACCAGTATTTCGCTGGAATCTTCCTGGTTTGAAATTGCCTGCGTTACTCTGTCGGGTATCAAGGCTGTTTGCTCGCGCGCCGTTAGCGATTTCAAAACCTCCTTGAAGACAGTGGGTTGCTGACTCAAAATATCAACTTTCGTTTCTCCTTGAGGCCCCGGCCTGGCTTGCGTAGGGAATGCTTGGCCAGCCATCGCAGGCTTAGTTAGGGCTTCAGCACCATACCTTCGCGGGCCACCACAGTGCCCGGACGCATCGTACGAGCTTCATGCTCAAGCGTTCTTAAGAATTCATCATTGCGCCGCGGCCGATGATGGAAAATTACCAATTGCTTAGCATTGGCTTGCTCGCACAATCTAATGCCTTCCTGCCAGGTTGAATGGCCATACCCGCGATATTCAGGATATTCCTCATCCGTATAAGTAGCGTCGTAAATCACAATGTCGGCTCCGTGAATTAAATTCAGGATTGTCTGATCCAACTGGCCTTCACGATGTTCGGTGTCTGATATGTAGCAAATGGCTTTGTCATTCCATTCCACGCGATAGCCGATGCACCCGTTGGGATGATTAAGGGCGCCGGTTTTAACCGTGATGCCAGATTTTGGCATCAATATGTCGCCTGCTGTGAAATCCTTGTATGACATGTCTGCGACGAAAAAATCCGGAGAAACCGGAAAAAACGGCTCTGTCATGAAAGCGCTAACCATTTCCTGGGTGCTCATAACTCCGGCAAGATGGCCAGACCACAGGTTGATTGAGCGGCCTTTGCAAAAAAACGGCGCAAAAAACGGCAACCCGCAAATGTGATCATAATGACAATGGGAAAAAAGCAGGTCGATGTCTTCGATACCTTCGTCACAAAGTGCGTTTCCCAACGATCTAATGCCCGATCCCGCGTCAAAAATCAGAATATGGGGGCCACATCTAATCTCCAGGCACGGAGAATTTCCGCCAAACTCCAATGTTTCCGGTCCAGGAACGGGTAAGCTGCCCCGGACTCCCCAAAAACGGACGAAAAAATCACTCTGCTGCATGTTTTTCCCACTTATCGGTACACTTCATCAGCATACCAGTTCCCCAGCCCGAAGTGGCGTTTGAGAGTTTGCGCTCATAAGTTTTTTGATCTGAGCACCGAAATGTCATATCAGAGATTTCATTATGAGCGACAAGCGTTGAGTTTGTGTTTACCACCTATCGGCTCTCCAGTTCCTGAATTTTTTTACGGGCCTGGGTTAACTCCGCGGTTGTGTTGGTCAATCGATCAGCCAGCACACGCATGACTTCAATTGCCGCATCTGGGAATTCGGCAAGAAGCTGCAAAAACTGTTCTTTCGATATTTTAAGCGTTTCCAGCGGGCTTTTTGCTCTTATTGTCGCAGTACGTGGAACGTCGCACAAAATTCCAATCTCGCCGACAAAGGCGTTTTTTTCGAATTGTGCAACGACAATCTCGCCGTCCGGCGTATCAATGAGAGCGTCTGCTGTGCCATTGATTATCACGTAGGCTGAATCTGAGGGATCTCCCATCCGAAACAAATCCTGGCCTTCTGAATAAGCAATGCGCTCGGATGTGAAGGCCAGAAGCTTCAGCTTTGTCGGACTAATTTCGGCAAACAGTGGGTTTCGTCGAAGAACGCTTACCTCATCTTCCAGTGCCATTACTCAATCTCCATACCCTATTGATCTAATTCGAAAGCTTGTGACCAAGCCGCTCAATCCGATGCGTCTAACCGGTGGCCAAAAGTTCCGCAAATTTTCCATTTTTTTGTTTTAACTCGTCCGGTTTGCCCTGTTCAATGAGCACGCCGTCTTCAAAAACCAGTACACGGTCAAATTTTTCAGCCAGATCAGGCTCTGAGACCGCCAAAAACAAGCCAAATGGTTTTTGCCCGCCGACCTTACCCTTGGCAAATTCAAGTAGTTTTTCGATGCTGGCAATTCGACTTTGTTTGTCGAATGCGGCGTATGGCTTATTTCCAATTACAATATCAGGCTGCTTGAGCAAAACCCTGGCTAATGCAATTTTTTGCTGCTGGACTGGCGACAGTCGTTTTCCACCTGTGCCGACATTGTAATTCAGGCCGACACTGAAAATTTCATTGCGCAATTGCAGCTCATCAACAACCCGTTGAATTGCTTCACGTACACGTGCTGGCCCTTCAGCTATACCATAAGCTATTCGCCCAAACAAAATATTGGCCTCAAGGTTGGAAGCGGAATTGTAGGTTTCGGGATCGTAAAACTCGATAGAACCAATCAGGGTGGCGGGCAGGTTTTCGCGGAATTTTGCGCGGGTTTCGATTATGCGGTTCTGGGCGTCCTCATCCAACAGTCTCAAGCGATGGCGCGGTTCCACATAAGAGAATGTCAGTTTCAGAAACTGGGCGATGTCAGCAGCATTGACCTGATCTATCGACATTGAGCTTACACGAGCAAGTGCTGTTCGATAATCGGGAATTTCTTCGGCATCCATAAAACTTAATTGTTCAAAAAACGGATGCCCGGCTGGTAAATCGGCAAATAGTTCAACAACGGTTTCAGCAATTTTTTTACCCATCTCGAACAGGCTTGCGCGCAGGCTGGTGCTGTCCAATGTGTCGATAAGATATTTATTGGTAGCCAGATTTTCTTTGGCAAATTGCGGGCCGACGGCGGAGCCGAACAACAAATTCTCCGCTATTGTTTCCTGCGGATTGTATTTCTCGGGATCAAACGGTTCGACCAGCTGAGAAAACGGCGGTTCTTTCAACTGGTTGCGCAACACCCGCCGGGCTTCAATTATCTTGCGCGCGATTTCCGGTTGGTCGGCCGGGTCCACCGTGCCTCGAAGGCCCAAATCATAGATATCCTCCGAAAGGCCCACGGTTTCTGTGACACTCAAGATCCGAGTATCGAGATATTTTTGGTTGTCTATGCCGGCCGCCTGATAGTCAATCCAGTCCGTAGTTGCTACCAGGGGTATGGTTCCCGAGGCAATGATTTCATCATGAACCAGTTTGCTGTTGTGACCGCCAAAAGCTTCATAAACCTCAGGCGGTTCTGAGATGTGTTTGAGCCCGTAAAGCAGGCTGTCCTTGATACTTGCCTGGGGCAAATAGGTCCGTTGTCCGATGTAGCTAATTCGCCGGCCGGTGACGGATTCGGGCAATTCTTCGAGAGATTGAGAGGCGATACGAACGCTGCCTGTCTCGGGTCTGAGCAATCCGGCAAGTGTATCGCAAATGGCTTCAGCACCGCTGTTTAGCTCGCCAACAACCGCAATCTTTTCCCCGAGCGGTGCTTCAAACGAAGTTCTGTCAATGAGCTTGGAGCCTGTATCGTCTAACACCGTCAGATTGGCGACGGAAATATCGCCGGTCAGCGGGGCGATAGGGCCCTTGGTTGGTTCCTGAACCACGGGGTCGACCATATGTTCAGGGGCAAACTGCTCAATGACCGAGGTGAATTTGACCTGAACATTGAGCCGGCTTTGGTCCCATCTGATTAGCTCGGCAATAGGTGAGGGCAATTCCTTGTAAGCGGCGATTACAGCAACCAGCTGGCCGATATCAAGTCTGCCGGTAACAGCGAAATAACCGCCGATTAGATAAAACAGAAAGGGCGTGATCTGAGATAAAAAATTGTTCAAAAATTTTAGAAAAAACCGCCGTTTGTATAGCGCAAAGCGTATGTAATAAATATCGCCCAGACGACCGGAAAGCTCAGCTCTTTCATAGTTTGATGTATCGTTGAGGTGAATTTCTGAAATGCCATCAACAATTTCACCAATACGGCCGGCAAAAGCCCGAGTTGTGATTTGGCGCTGTTTTGCCAGAGTTATTAGCGGTCGCCTGAGCCACGGTATCAAAATGGCCTGCACAACGACTATAGTGGCGGCTATCGAGCCAAGCCAGAGACTTTGCGACAGAATGAAAAACATCGCAGTTGCAGCCTGCCCACCAAGGAAAACCGGCTGAACAAATGTGTCGCCGATAAATTGGCCGAGTGGTTCGACCTCGTCCTTCACCATTGAGGCAACCTCGGGCGCTTTAACCCGCTGGAAATGAGCGTTGGGGAAACGCAAAACCCGGTCAATCAACTCGAAACGCAGGCGTCTTAAGGTTCTTTCGCCAATCTTGCCCTTAAACAAATTTATGTAGAATTTGAAATAGCCGTTGATACAGACAAGCAACAGGAAGATCAGACTGAGCGTTATAAGCATGTCAATGCGTTCAAGCTCAAAGCCTGAGAACACCACAAATTCACCTGTCTTTGATACCCAGTCGGGTACATTGAATGATATATTAAGGAATATGGATGTGGCATCTGCGCTTTCGAAGCCGCGGCCCTGGACCGGCCCATTTACTATTTGCTTTGGCAGATCAAGCGCCAAAAAATAGGTCGGCATCGAAAGAATGACGATAATGAGAATCCAAACCTGATCACGTCTTGTGTGTTGCCAGACGTATTTAAACAAGCTTGATTCCATGCTGCCCCAGTCCTGTGTAGCCCCAAGAATCCACACTATTCCATAGTTTTAATGAGATGTCATGGCTAAGTGGATGAGTGTGAGTTGCCGGATGTTGGTAAGTGAGACGGCAGTTTTTTATTGTTCTTTAAACTGAGGCAAAGCTCAACTATGGTGCGGAACGATTTGTAGTCTCAAGTGTTGATAAAATCATGGGCGAGTTTAAGAAAAATCAAGTGCTGGCAGTTGTTGTCAAAGGTTATCCACGCCTATCCGAAACGTTTATCTCGCAAGAGATCCTTGCTCTTGAAAAGTTGGGCCTGACGATACAAATTTTCACACTTTTGCGGCCGATAGACAAATTAATCCACTCGGTACATGCGGAGATAAACGCCAAGGTTACCTATTTGCCCGAACGACCGCTGGTTGAATTGAGCTTTATGTGGCAGGCCTATTGGAAGGTGAGAAAACTTAACGGATACAAGCAGGCCTTTCGCACCTTTTTGCGCGATTTGCGGCGGGATTTTACCGTCACCAGATGCCGGAGATTTGGCCAGGCTATCGCGCTGGCCTACGAAATGCCGGACGAGGTCGGGCATGTATACAGCCATTTCCTGCACCAACCCTCATCAACCGCCAGGTATGCGGCAAAAATGCGCGGCTTGCCCTGGAGCTTTTCTGCCCATGCAAAAGATATCTGGACGTCGCCGGAATGGGAAAAACGGGAAAAGATTGCCGATGCGGTGTGGGGAACGACCTGTACGCGATTTGGCCGCAACCATCTCGCCGGTCTGGCTCCGGAAGGCGAGCAGAATAAAGTCATGCTGGCCTATCATGGTCTCGACGTTGCAAGATTTCCCAAACCACCGGTACGCCGAGAGATACGTGATGGATCGAAACCCGATAAACCCGTGCGCATTGTCTCTGTTGGCAGGGGGGTGGCAAAAAAAGGCTTTGATGATCTGTTTAATGCGCTGGCCCTGCTCGATCCCAACCTAAACTGGACATTTGTACACATTGGTGCCGGGGAACTGTTGGATCAGATGAAACAGCAAGTCGAGGTCCTCGGGCTGGGCGACAAGGTTGTATGGATGGGGGCAAAAACCCGTGACGTGGTGATCGAGACCATGCGCAAAAGTGATTTGTTTATGCTCGCCAGCAAAATTGATGCCGCAGGTGATCGCGATGGCTTGCCCAACGTTCTCATGGAAGCGCTGTCACAAAAATTACCCTGCCTGGCCACAGATGTTTCAGGTATCCCCGAGCTGATAAATCATGGCGACAGCGGTTGGTTAGTATCGCCGGGTCAGCCGAAATTAATGGCTGAAGCTGCCGATAAGCTCATCCGCGATCCGGTATTGCGCAAAAAATTGGGTAATGCCGGATATAAGCGTCTCGTGCGGGAGTTTACGCTGGAAAAAAACCTGGTGACGATAGCACAAAAATTCGGAGCCGGCCCTAAATGTGAGACCGGAAAAGTTTCAATCGCGGCCGAATAATTGAGCACCTGATTGCCATTTCACCGCGGCATGCTGGGCGGTGACCTTAAAAAATGTTCCTAGAAACTCCCAAACGGGTTCGTCATGCACGAGGTGATGGCTAAGAAGTCCTGTTGTGGTTGTCGACGGCAATTGGCCCCGGCGTTGTTGCTGGAGGTGGGATGTTATCAAATCAAGGGCTGAAAGGCTGCCGATAAACCGGCGGTCTTTTTCCCAGTCGATGAGATCTATATGCGTGTTGACCTGTTTGAAACCGGAGCCGGTTTCAATCGATTTCTCGATGCCGAAGGTTGATAGTCCCGTAAATTTCCAATTTTGGAGATGGCTTTTCATTTTAGCGCCAATCCGGTTCCAGGGCGGAACAAGTACCGGCAGGAATATCGGGCCGAACCGGTCTTTAAGAATTTCCAATCCGCGGTTTAGTTCTTCTGATACGACCGCCGGATTACGGTGATCGCAAATTTCGCATTTTTTTTCCGGCGGCTGAGCATGGTTTTCATGTGACCAGCCATGCTGAACGACATTTATGTTATATCCCTGATCAAAGCTGGATTTTAGACTGGGATCGACTTTGTTGGGGATTGCCGCGATTACGACCGGTATCCCGGCGGTTTGAGAAAGCAAGATCAGCCGATCCAGCGCGGCTGAGGGCAATTGCGCATCATCATCGCGCCACCATAAGGCCGCGGTTTTTTTCTGTTTTCGCCATTGGTCAAGTTCGTGTTCCAGCAACAGCCAGGCTTTAGTCTCATCATGATGCTGTTTCATTTTAAAGGTCCGGATCAAATCTGTGAGACGTCAGAAATTTCGGATCTGGATCAATGCAAAGTTCGTAGGTGCCGGTTAACATGTTGAGTTCGAATGCATTGTCATCGGCTGGGTAAATTCCATATTTGAAGTAGGGTGCGGTTTTTTGATCTGAATAGTTGGTTTTGCCGACGCGCCGGGCAACTTCGATACCATTGAGTCGCATTTGAATGGCACCATTGTCTTGGCTGGACCAGCGGATGAGATATTCAAACTCATTCCAGATGCCAAGTTTAAAGTTGTCGAGTTGAGCGAGTTTGATCTGGCCTGACCCGCCGGGAGGAAAATCCGCTCCGACTTTATTATGGTTCAGCGTCACATCGAGCCGATAAGTATCTCTCAGCCTTAGTGCCAGTTGCGGCTTATGATTTGAATCCGGCGTATGCCATTGCGAAATAACCACATACCCATCAGGCTCAATGTTAAAATCATCGGGAACAAATAAGGAGTATCGGTAGTATATGTTGCAATTGTTTGGCGGCAAGGTCGGATCACAGAGTTCCACTCTGAAACCGTTGTTGGCCCGCTCCCCCGGTTTCCAGTTAAATTTAGCAATATGTTCTTGCCGGATTTCATCAAAAACTATCCTTATTGATTCATAGCGAGGCATGCGCGAGGCATCCCAGGATGAATCAGCAAGGCTATTTTCAAAATCTAATTTCAAGTTCATGGGCTAATTTATCGTTGAACGCGCCGGGAAAATCAATCCTTCACCCCCTACTTAGACAAGGGACTGTTCAAATATCCGCGCTGAAACTAAAATGCAAATTCCGGGGGTTGCCCAATGCCAAGATCAGGAGTAGAGGTGATTTGGGTAAAATAAGTTCATCTGCGTCTTTTCAACTTTTGAGGTAACCGGAACAATGACCGTACGGAACGGCCGTGAATTTTTGAGTATTCCAGGCCCGACAACAGTTCCTGATGAAGTACTGCAGGCCATGCACCGGCCAGCCATTGAAATCTATGGTGGCAAGCTTCTCGATATTACCCTGTCGTGTCTGGAAGATTTGCGCTGGGTTTTTAAAACCACCGGCGATACGTATATTTATGCCGCCAACGGTCATGGTGCCTGGGAGGCTGCCTTGACCAATGTTTTGTCGAAGGGCGATAAAATATTGGTTCTTGAGAGCGGTCGATTTGCACTGGGATGGGGTGAGGCAGCTGCCGCCTTTGGCGTCGATGTTGAAGTGTTGCCTGGCGGCTGGGACCGGGCGGTGGACGTAGAGGCCGTTGAAAAAAGGCTGCGCGCCGATACGGGCGGCGACATCAAGGCTGTTCTGGTTGTTCAGGTTGATACTGCGACCAGCGTTGTGAATGATATCCCCGCTATCCGGAGGGCGATCGATGCCGCAGGCCATAACGCCTTGTATATGGTGGATACGATTGCCTCACTCGCCACAATGGAATTTGATATGGACGGCTGGGGCGTAGATGTTGCTGTCGGCGGGGCTCAAAAAGGCCTGATGACGCCGCCGGGTCTCAGTTTTAATGCCGCTAACGCCAAGGCCAAAGCTGCCCATCAAAATGCCGGGCTTAAAACACCTTATTGGAGTTGGACACCGCGGGACGAGAAAATTCACTACAGAAAATACAGCGGAACGCCACCGGTACACTTGCTGTATGGTTTGCGGAAAGCCCTTGATATGCTTAAAGAAGAGGGGCTGGAAAATGTTTCCCTGCGCCATTCTTTATTGGCCGAAGCGGTTCGCCGGGCTGTTCAGGTCTGGAGTGAAGCCAATGTAATCAATTTCGTCATCTCGAATTCTGTAGATCGGGCAAATTCGGTAACTTCAGTAACCTTGAACGGGGATTATGATGTTGCCAGGCTGCTCAAATATTGTGAAGAAAAGTGCGGGGTCGTCCTTGGTGTCGGAATTGGCGATAACTCGGAGATAACTTTCCGCATCGCCCATATGGGTCACATTAATGCACCGATGATCCTGGGGACCTTGAGTGTGGTTGAAATCGGCCTTGGAGCACTGGATATACCTCACGGCAAAGGCGGTTTGCAGGCTGCAATCAGCTGGTTGGCCGACAACGTTGCCGCATAGATTATAATTGTGGTTTCAGATGCCGCAGCCATAAGAGCCCAGGGCCATTCGGTAAAAAGGGCATTCCATACCAGAATGGCCCTGCTGGTTTGTCTTTTTATCTTCCCTGTTTTCGTCGCTCTTTAACGGCAACGCCACCGATACCCCAATCTTCCAGGTTGACCTCGTCGATCACCACTACGGTGGTTTCCGGATTTTTGTCGAGAACACGCACCAGGAGGTCTGTTGCGCCCTTAATCAGTTCGGCCTTTTGGTCTTCGGTCGCGCCTTCGCGGGTAATTTTGATATTTACGTAAGGCATTTGCTATTTTCCTTTTTGTTCTCCGGCAAGGTCATAATGAAAAACTTTTGAGATGATTTGCCATTTTTCCTCAAGGTGGATCAGCGTTAAAAAATCGGTGAAAAACTTCGGACCAATTGCACATTCAACTCGTGCAAATGCCATTGCCGGTCCGCCGAATTCTATCGATAATATGCGGTCTTGACGTTTTTCGCCGTTGTCGCGGGGAGAGGTCCGGGCGTCAACCGCCGGGAAATATTTATCCATTGTCAGATATTGAAGCGTGCCATCACTGACACAGACATAATGTGCCTGGGGGTGGAAAACTTCCGCCAGCCTGGAGGTATCGCTGTTGTATAACCCGTCGAAATAGGTTGTTAAAACCTCAGCGATTTCACGGTATCTTTGAGTTTCCATCATCATTTCCTCTATTAAACGACGGCGAGCCGATGCCCGCTTGGCCTGAAGGGACGGGCATCGGTTTTTAGATGTTATCCGGTTAGGCTGCCAGACCCTCGGCCTTGAGGGCTTCTTGAACTTTTTCGCGGGCAGCGACCCGTTCGACAAATGCTGCAACATTAGACCATTTATCCAGTGCAATGCCGGTAAAATTTGCCCAATTGGCGACGACAAACAGGTAGGCGTCCGCTACGGAAAAGCGATCGCCCAGAAGGTGATTGCGACCATCGGATAGCAGAGTTTCGATATGATCCAATTTGCTTGCGACATTTGCTCTTGCAGCCTCTTTATCCTGATCAGAAGAGGTTGAGGAGAATAATGGGCCAAATGCTTTATGCAGCTCGGAAGCGACGTAGTTAAGGTGTTCGTGAAGGCGCGTGCGTTCGATGGCTCCCGGCTCGGGGGCGAGGCCTGAATTAGGGTGTCGGTCGGCGATAAATTGGAGAATGGCGGCCCCTTCAGTTAATATCGTGCCATCTTTAAGTTTAAGTGCGGGGACGTAACCCTTGGCATTAATGTCGGTAAAGGTTTGATTGGTCTCAGTTTTATTATTATCAGTATCGACCTTTTCAATCTCGAAATCTGCGCCGACCTCACGCAGGGCAATGTGTGAAGCAAGAGAACAAGCGCCGGGTTTATAATAAAGTTTCATGTCTAAATCTCCATATTGATCAGTGTTTGCGAGGCAGGCTGGCTTGGCTGAAGGGTGGTTTGGTTGTGTCACCGCCATCGATCCAGTGCCCCTGTTGATATGAAAAATGACATAAGAGATAAGCTTACTATTGTAAACCTAATTACTTTTTGTTATTAGATTATTAGGTTTCCGTATGGTAACTAAAGGTAAGCTTGCTTCGATCCATCTTTAGGCAACAGAAAGATTTTTCAATGGTTCTGTCCATTAGAAAGAACAAAAGCCCAGAGGTCCCTAACAGTTGCCCGCTGTCAGAATGCATGACTGTTCTGGGTGGCGTCTGGACGCCGAATGTAATCTGGTGTCTGAGTGGTGGACCGCGGCGTTTCAGTGAATTACAGATTGATATTCCGCAGGTCTCGGCCAAAGTTTTGACTACGCGGCTGCGTGAGCTTGAAAAAAAAGGTGTTGTAGACCGCAATGTAAAGCCCACCTCACCGCCGTCGGTGGAATATTCTCTCACCGAGTTGGGCAATGACCTTATCCCGGCAATTGATGCAATTGTCAGGGTCGGCCATAAGCTCAAGGAAAATGCCGGTTAGGGCACATGGGGCGGGCTAATGCCTGTTAGTCAAAAGGTCTTAAAAGTTGTAGCCGTTGTGCATCAGCAAAAAAATCAAGGGAACGGGAGCAGCAGCTATCATGACCGAAAGTAGATAAGCCGGCAGGTGATATATTCCGCTCATTCCTGCTGAAAAGGCAATGCCGCCGGCACCGCCTAAAATCGAATTTCCCGGCAAATTAAGTAGAACAACAAGAGCGGGGTAGCGGAAGCGTAATAACACCGGAACCAGGTGGTGTGGAGCGTTGGTGGTGAGGAGATCCAGGCGGGCATCGGCGTCAAGTTGAGCCGTTTTCAAAACCAGATCGTGAGCCCTGGTGAACCCTACATTGGCAAATATTTTTGCCAATGCGTAAGCGGGTACAAACCGGCCGGCACAATAGGCGATAATAAGTGCCAGCACCATGCAGGCGTAAACCAGCGGGGCTAAACTGGCGCCAAAAACCAGGAGAAGTCCAAAGCCGATCTCGGCACCCGGCACAAAGGGAGTAGCTGAAGTAAGGACAAAAAGTCCTGCCGCTGTCATGATCATGCCAAAGACCATTGGCTCTGTTTGCGGCCGTGCGTCGGCAACGCCAAAATCAGTGAGCCAGTGCCCAGCATACCAGCCGCCGGCAAGTAATATTATATAAAGCGCAATTAGAACCAGCCATTGCTTGTGCTTTAACAGCCATTGCATTTTACAAACCGATCAGATTGTGTGGCTTATGCCGGAAATTTTACAAATTGGCTCTAATAAAGCTCAATGAGGTCCGGCAACTTGTTAGATAATAGCCAAACTATAGCGGTTACGCCTAGTGGCGCAAGAAGCCTTGCTCCCGGCTTTGGTGTAAGTTCGTTCACAATCAGTTGTATGCAAGCGACCGGCGGTTCTGGTTTTTGTCACTCAGGCATCTCGTTTCACCACTGTGGGGTAGGCCAGATTAAAGGCCTTTACCTCAACAATTTCAGCATTGAGCGGTCCCAGCCAGCGGTAGTTTAGCGGGTGAAACAGCCACAGGTTCGCTTTGGTTCTTACTGCGATCGTGCCGTCAACTTTGTCGAGTTCAACAATTTCCGCGCCAGCGTCCAGTTCTGCTGCCCATTTTAGGCTCTGTGGGTTCCATACCCAGACTTTGGATAATGACCGGGCAACAATAAAATCTCTTTCTGCAAGACCTACCTTAAACCGGTTATCGCTTGGTGGGGTGACAATGCCGGCATTGATGACACCTGGGGTCGGTGATCCCGGTCCGGGAAAGCCCGGCGGCGGCGGCCACGGCCACGGCCATACCCATGGTACCGGTCCTGGAGGTTTCCAGCGGCCGGGATTTCCGGCCAACCCGATCAGAATTTCAAGCTCCTTTCCAAGGTCTTGCAGCTTGCGTTCAGCTACTTCCTGCTTGGCCTTGTCGAGATCGTCTTTTGCTGCCTCAAGTTTGTCCCTTAATTGTTGCTCGTCATCGGTGTTGGGATCAAAATCTAGTTTGTCGAGAATGTTTTCGATGATCTCTATTTTTTTGCCGATGTCGGCTTCTTGAGCCTGGAGTTCCTGAACATAGGGATGGAATGGATCTTTGCTGTCTTCAGCCATGACATATTCTCCTGTTGTGTCGGGTATTCTCCTACTTAGTAGAGGAAAAATTATAAGATATACATCTGTTATGTTCAAGTTGCGCCGGGGGTTGGTTGATCAACATGGCGAGTTATGGGTGCTGGCAGGAAGTCGCCAGCGTTGCGGAACGCTGGCGACAAAATGCCGGAGATTTGATTTCCATGTGCGCAGCACAGCCAGGTAAAATCGGAAAAATGGAGAGAACTATGAATTTTACACCCCAAACTAAATCCATCCTGTTTGCGGTCATGTTGATGTTCGGAACATATGCTTTTTCCGCTTATGAAGGCTCGATTGCGGCTAGGCCGGTGGTAGAAGCTCAGTTGCAACCAGTTGATCCCGGCAGCAAGAAGGAAGTACCGGAGCAACCGGAAACCAGCAAGAAGCCTGCCGTCGAGCGTGAGGGGTCTATGTCCCTGGAGCGCATGGTGGTTATTATAAAAAAACTAGATAAAGAGGCCAAAAACCCGCGCCCGTTTATCTGGCAATTCAAAATAGCAGCCGTGCCGGTAACACTGGTGACTAATAAGACCCACAATCGCATGCGGTTATTGGTGGCCGTGCGCAAAGCCGACACTTTGAGTGCAGAAGATCTTATGCGGATTTCTCAAGCTAATTTTGATTCGGCTCTCGATGCCCGATACGCTGTTGGCCGCAAGATATTATGGGCAACCTATATTCATCCCATGAGCACTCTATACGACCGCCAGTTTATTGCTGCCATCGGGCAGACGGTCAATCTGGCGAAAACTTTCGGCACCACGTATTCCTCCGGCATGCTGGCCTATCAGGGAGGTGACAGCCGTGCCATCTTGCGCCGCAAGCTGATCGACAAGCTCTTGAAAAAAGGAACTGAAATTTAATCTTCTGCGGCACGTAGCGGCGTTGTAGATTTTTACCTTTTTGACGAGCGCGCAGGTGTTTTACCGCTTATATCGTTAAATCTCATACATCAGCGCTATAGGGCGGGGCCGGGTCGTATTCCATCGCCTTCTGGGTGGCGCGAGCCAGCTTAATTGAGTGCATTTGACCGGTCAGCCATAGGCCCATGTCTATGCCGGCCGAGACACCGGCTGAGGTGACGATGTTGCCATCACGCACATAACGTACGTTCCTGAGAACGTTGCCCTTGAGGCCGAGTGTTCCAAATTCGTCGATTGCCGCCCAATGGGTTGTGAGATTTTTGTTTTCCGTCAATCCTGCCGCAGCCAGAATGAAGGAACCCGTGCACACGCTTGTCACCCAGGTGGCGGCAGCAGCAGTGTTTGCCACCCAAGATAACACTTCCGGGTTGCGTATTTCCCGGCGTGTACCATTACCGCCCGGGATGCACAGGACATCAAGGCCGGGTGCATCGGCAATGGCACAATTTATTCCAACACGCATTCCTTTTGCTCCGGTGATATCGCTGCCGGATTGTGACATCAATACGACCTTATTGCGGTTGGTATGGCCTAATTTTTTTGCCGCCTCGCTGAGCATGGAAAATACTTCGAAGGGGCCGACAAAATCGAGCTCTTCAGCATCGTCAAACAGAAAAAAGCCGATAGTTTTGGTTGTCATTTAAAATCCTCCTTATTGGGATTGCCGGATTGGGCAGGTCTGAGGGATGTGAAAAATCGTTTGCGATAATCTGACGGTGTGAGGTGTAATTGACGGTCGAACGATCTGCGCAGAATTTCGGCTGAGCGAAAACCGCAGTCACGGGCTATCTGATCAAGTGAGCAATGGCTGGTTTCCAGCAGGCGGCGAGCATGATCAAGGCGGGAATGTTCAACAAATTTAGCCGGGGTTACGCCTGTTTCTTCAACAAAACAACGGGCAAAATGCCGCTCGCTCATCGCACATTTTGCCGCCAGTGCCGGTATGCTTAGATCTTCCGCGGGGTTTTGCTCAACCCACTCAAATAAAGTGGTGAGCCGGCCTTGCGCTGGTTGTTGAAACTTAAGTTGGGCAGAAAACTGCGCCTGACCGCCCGGGCGCATCATGTAGACCACCAGCCGGCGGGCAATCGTCAGGGCTGTATTCCTTCCTAAATCCTCTTCGATCAAGGCAAGGCTCAAGTCGATGCCTGCGGTAACCCCTGCTGAAGTCCAATATTTGCCGTCGCGAACATAAATGGCATCACCGTCGACATTTATGCCGGGATAGGTTTTGGCGAGCAGGTCGACACTTTCCCAATGGGTAGTGGCGCGCCTGTTGTTGAGCAAACCGGCCTGGGCCAGAATAAATGCGCCGGTACAAATCGACACGGTTCTTCTTGCTTGTTGCGAGGCCCGCAAAACAAAATCAATTAACCGGTTGTCCCTGACAGCTGCATGGGTCCCATCGCCGCCACTGATGATGAGTGTATCGAGGTCTTCTAATTCGCTGGCGCCAATCTCGAGATAAGATTTATCCGCGCACAGACAAACCGGGCCACTTGATTTAACCGGCCCTGATTGTTCTGCCAGCAAAGTTAAGGGGTAGGCCGGGACCTGTTTTGAACCTTGGGCGGTATTGAGGGGGATTTGGGCTTTTCCCAAAGCCTCCATGGGCCCGGTGACATCAAGAACCTGGCAGCCGGGAAAGGCTACAACAAATACGTTTCGGGGTTTGGCGGCAATCTTTTCCATGGCCGCACTATAGACCGGAAATTTGATGTCCTAAATGACAAGTATCCCACTTTTTCGGCCAAAGGGCATTTGAAGTGCGGAGTTTTATGTATGAGATTAATAAACCCTAAAATTTTTCACTGGAGAAAACATTTGCTCCGATAAAATGGGGCATTGGATTTCGAATGGTGCTTAATCCAATGTTCATTACCGGGGATTTTCGCGTTAGGGTGTGTGATGACGGCAAACCATCAGGGGCCAAATTCTATGATTGATCTGAATAACAAAACCGTACTGGTAACCGGTGCATCTCGAGGAATTGGTGCTGTGATTGCGCGTACCATTGCCAAGGCCGGGGGCGATGTGATCCTGCATTACGGAACCAGCGCCGATCGAACTCAAAATCTGGCAGAGGAAATCGGCGCGGAAAAGTCTTTTTGTGTTCAGGCCGATTTTACCCAGCCTCATGCCGGATCAAAACTTTGGCGCGACGCGTTGGCATGGCGTGGCCGTATTGATGTTGTGGTCAATAACGCCGGGGTCTATTTGCCTCACCCGGTGGATACGGATGATGATACCTGGCATCAGACCTGGGCGACCACTTTGCAGGTCAACCTGATTGCCGCTGCCGATATTTCACGTTGTGCCGTTAGACATTGGCAAGGTTGTGGTGGAGGTATTTTGATTAATATTGCCAGCCGGGCAGCGCATCGTGGCGAGGTGGCGGAATATTGGGCCTATGCAGCTTCAAAAGGCGGCCTGATTTCGATGAGCAAAACCATCGCGCGGCATTGGGGGCAGGCAGGGGTTTTGGCCTATTGCATTGCCCCTGGATTTGTTAATACAGAAATGGCCAGCGAAGCGTTTGAAGCCGATCCTTCCTTAAAGCAGAAAATTGTCGGAGAGATACCGCTGGGTGAAATCGCTCCACCGGAAGATGTGGCAAATTGCGTTGCATTTCTTGCCAGCGGCCTGGCAAAACACGCTACCGGCACGACAATAGATGTTAACGGAGCCTCTTACGTGCGGTAAAATTCATCGTAAAGGCAGCTTTATACACAAGCCGCTTTATGAACGGGATACTTGCAGCAGGTCAAAAAACATTTGGAAATGGCGGTATCAGAGCAGGGTCTGTTGAGACAAATGCGATCAACCACACCGGTTTTCTTCAACCGCACCCGTGGCAAGGAAAGGTGCATATTCACGTGGTAATATTGCGCCGAACCAGCCGAAATCCGATGGGGTGATATATCCCTGTTGGGAAAGTTCTGCCAGTCCGCCGGTAATCCTGTGATCTACCTTGGTGTCTATTCTCGGGTAAGCGTTGCGCCAGTCTTCAGGTGTTTTACCCGCGGCGTCAGACCGGGATGAAGATTTTTTGCCATATCTTTCCGCCAGAATTTCAAGACGGGCCTCTTCCAGTGCTATCATGTTTTGGCGAATGCTCAGATATCCCATGAGTTGTTCAACCAGTCGTTGGCGCTGGTAGTTCTGGCAAAGTCGCTGAGGCGCGGTTTTTATCGCGCAGGCCAGGTAATCGCTTGCAAGCGTAAATGTTTCATGGGCCTGGTCTGCCAGTACTTGCTGCTTGTAAGTTCCTTGTGGCAAACAATCCCGTGCGATGGTTTTCATAACATCAGTTGATTCCATCTCCTGAGGAACCAGAAGGGCTGAAAAATTTATACCATAGTTTTCTTCGGCTT
The DNA here is from genome assembly GCA_021775515.1 of Hyphomicrobiales bacterium. Lineage (GTDB taxonomy): Bacteria > Pseudomonadota > Alphaproteobacteria > Rhizobiales > JAJFHR01 > JAJFHR01. Next base: position 21,982 of record JAJFHR010000154.1, read on the forward strand.
CCTTTCTTTCAATCTTGCTCATTTTGCCACTCATATTACTCTTGGCCAGAGCCAAACCGGAGAATTCTTGTTCCTTGGCGCCATAGGTGTAGAGCGGGAATTCAATAAACAGGGTGGCTGAAAATATTGCTGCAAACAGGACGGTTCCTGTGATGATCATGGGAAGGAGAGGGGCATCTTTTTGACGGCTCTCAATTGCAGGTTCCGAATCTGCAGCCTCACTGGGATCCGCAGTGTTTCCGGATAGTCTTTCGCTGTCATTGACATAACTGCTATCTGACATGTCTATGTTTCCATTTGCGGTTCTTCAACGGTTGCATCGCGCTAGTCCTGCGCCATGCATTGCTACCTCAAACTGTTCAGGTAACATGAAAGTGCAGATTTTTCGTTAATGAGGTAAATTTCTGAATTCTTGAATGGCGTTACGTCAGGTTGTTTGCATCGTAAATACCGCTGATCAGGTTGCTGTCATACAGCGCATCTAAATCCAGGTCCGCATTCTGTCCAACCGGTAACAGGGTATTTTCCAGCATCCGCAGCGCTTCTTCTTTTTGGCGGGCTATGGCTTCGGCTTCTTTTATGCTGACGATTTTGAAACGTATTTTGCTGCCCGGGCCGCGCCGCGCCAAGGATCCAAGGTCAGAGGAGATGACGGTGGCAATTTTGGGATATCCGCCAGTTGTCTGGCAATCTGCCAGTAAGATTATCGGAAACCCGTCTCCGGGCACTTGAATAGCCCCAAGGGCTGTTCCATCCGACACAATATTAAAGCCGTGTTTATGTTCCAGGTTAAATCCTGAGAGGCGATATCCCATCCGATCGGACGCCGGCAGAATGCTATATTCTCCAGCAACAAATCCTTCAAGACTGGCCTTGGTAAAATAGTCGGCCTGTTGACCCCAGGTTATGCGGATTGGGATTTCTGCCTCATTGCCGGGTGGTCGAGGGAGATAAGTCTCCTCTTTATCGCTAGCACAACGCAAAGTGAGTGGAACTTCATCGCCCTTTAACAAGGCACGCCCCTGAAGCCCGCCAAAAGCTGCGCGCGAATATGTTGACAGGCTGCCCATGACCGGGGCGATGTCCAGCCCGCCTTCAATGGCCAGATAACAACACATGACGTTTGGGCTCAGATTAACCCTGAACGTGTGATTACGCTGCAAGGTAACGCTTTGCCAGGCCGGGATGATGCTTTTTGATGGTGTCAAAATTTCAATTGAATTTCCCCTGCCGCTCACCGCAACTCGAACACTGTCAGCGAGGACTTCAAAAGTGGGGCCAAAAACAAGGATTTCCAAACCCGCCGTTTCTGCCGGGTTTTGCACAATGAGATTTGCCAGCCGCAGTTCGGTGCGATCCAGAGCGCCGGAAGTGGGGACACCAAGGTGGCGGTAACCGGCTCGGCCGAAATCCTGCACACTTGTATGAATGCCTGGAACCAGCGTTTTGAGGGCAGGGCTCATGGCTGGATGATCTCCGGTTCCAGGAGAAACTCACCGGCTGCGATTTGTTGGTATATGTCGGTTAGTTTGGATTTTGAAACCGGTTCGAATTTTATCTGGTCGCCGGGGCGCAGCAAGGCGGGTGGGTTTTTTTTGATATCAAACAAAATCACCGGCGTTATTCCGATGAGATGCCATCCGCCGGGGCTTTCAAAGGGATAAATCGAGGTTAAGGTGGTGGCGATTGATATGGTTCCCTTGGGTACGCGGGTAATCGGGTGAGATTTTCGCGGCAGATGTAATTCTGCGGCAAGATCGCCCAGGTAGGTAAAGCCGGGGAGAAACCCCATCATGTAGACACGATAAGTCTGCTTGCTGTGAAGCTCAATCACTTGATCCACCGAAAGGCCGGTGGTTTTCGCGACATCTTTTAGATCAGGCGCATGTTCGTCTTCGTAACAGACCGGCATAGTCCACTTGCGGGTTTGAGGATTGAATGCCTTGAGGTTTTTCAGTATCGGTTCAATTGTCGTGATCAATTCCGCTGCCGAAGTGATCAAGGGGTCATAGTGAACCATTAGGGAGCGAAAAGTAGGAACTGTTTCAACAACTCCGGAAATTTTTTTCTGCCCAAGAACCAAATCAGCGCTTAACGCCAGATTGCTGAGGTCAGCACTTACTTCATTGCCAAATTCAACCACTACGGCCGTATCGCCGCTGGCGTTAAGGTTTAGAGACAATTTTGCCTCCTCGTCACTATAGAGAACATCTAGCCAAGGTCCATTTCCGGCAGGGGAACTACCTTGATACCGGCCGTTTCAAGACCGGTGCGGACATGCCGGGTAACTTCCAGTGATGTCGGTTCATCACCATGAACGCAGATGGTATCAACTTTTCTTTTTATGACTTTTCCGCTGCGAGTGACGATTTCATTTTCTGTTACCAACCGCACTGCCTGTTCTAACGCCAGAGCAGGATCAACAAGCACAGTGCCCTTTAACTTGCGCGAGGCCAAATTGCCGTCGTTTTCATATTGGCGGTCGGCGAAGCCCTCGCGCGCAAGTGGCAGACCAAGTTCGTCGGCGGCGAATTCCATCTGTGAACCGGAAAGCGCGACATAGATGATGCCGGGATCTACAACCTTAATGGCGCGGCCAATGGCCAGGGCCAAATCCTTGTCTTCCGCCGCCATATTACTGAGCGCACCATGCGCCTTCAGGTGCGTTACCTTTAGGCCGGAATAAGCAGCTATCGCTTGAAGCGCCCCGATCTGATAAGCAATTGAGTGTTCAAGTGCGTTCACTGACATATCGATGCGGCGGCGGCCAAATCCCCAAAGGTCATTGAAACCGGGATGAGCCCCGATACTGACCCCATGAGCTTTTGCCGCCATGACGTTTTTGTGCATGACATCAGGATCACCGGCATGATAGCCGCAGGCGATATTTGCCGAGCGGATGATTTTCATCAATCCTTCATCGTTGCCGATGTCATAGGCGCCAAAACCTTCCCCCATATCTGCATTTAGATTTGTTTGTGTAGTCATTGTGCGGACTTTCGCTATCGATGCAATGGTGCCTCCAGATCCCTGGTGATCATAGGTGATTTATGATCATAAATACACTGCCGGTCTCAAAAGGGCTATCTAACGGGAGTTTGTTTAAATTGGTGGTTAGTACAGAAATAGCCCTGAAATTCAGGATTTTTCATAGTGCGCGGGACGGTGAGCGTAACTAAAGCGTGTCTCTTTTTATCGGATTCATTTGACACACTTTAACCCGTTGTTTTTGCGCGTGTCTTTATCGCAAAACCGGTACCCACTTTTGCGAGACACGCTCTAGGCTGTGCACCGGTAGGCGGGGGTATATCTTAACCCGATGTTTCAGTTGTGAGCCGGATCTCGTGAGTCAAGCCTGCTGTCTTTTTTTGCGGCTGCTCCAAGCTGATTTCAATTGGCAAAAACCGGTCGGATGCTGGGGATTGACCCTTGCTCACTCAGACTGATGGCAGCGGTTTTCAGACGTGATCCCAATGCCTGAACCTGATCATAGGAAATCTTACTGCTGTAAACTGAAAGAATGTAGTTGCCGCCTTTGTTGCGG
>JAJFHR010000155.1 GCA_021775515.1 Hyphomicrobiales bacterium
TCTTCAAACAGTTCTGATAACAGCCACAACAGGAAGGTCGCGTAGAGTTGAGGCGACATCATTAGTTTATCGGCGGCTAAAACATTAATATAACCCTCGCCCCGTGGTGTTTTGCGCATCAAATCACTGATATCCAATGCCGGTTCACCAAAAAAGGCTTCTCCACCTTGTTCTTCCAGGGTCAGCAGGCGACGCTGAATTGCTCCAACCGACATTTTGCTCACCGCACCATATTTAGAGGTAAGTTCACCAGCACGTTCTGCAACATGCACCATAAGTGCGCGCAAATCTTTCATATCCAGAAGTGCGAGTTTTTCATCATCCGCCAGGCGGAACGCTATATTCAATACACCTTCCTGGGTCTCGTTGAGCCTCAACAGCCGGGACAGCAACAACGGCCCCATTTCGGAAACCGTGGTTCGTATGGGATGGCCCTGTTCGCCAAACAAATCCCAAAAGACAACCGGGAAGGCTTCATAAATGTAGTCGTCAAAGCCTATGGTTTTTGCACGTTTTTCCAGAAAGTCCTTGAATTCACCTTCCGCAGCAAGGCCTGATAAATCGCCTTTCACGTCAGCGCAAAATACCGGCACGCCCTGTTTGGAAAAACTTTCCGCCATTATTTGCAGGGTAACCGTCTTACCGGTTCCGGTTGCACCAGCAATCAGGCCATGACGATTAGCCAGTTTAAGATTTAGCACCTCAGGTTTAACGCTTGTACCGAGATATATCGAATTACCAGGTCCCATATCATTCCTTGTACTTAATCAAATGCTGCAAAAAAGTTTTCAGAAGCAGCCAAATTTCGCATGCTAAGACTTTCCCTGCACTCTAGCGAGATTTGAGCACCTATTGCAAATAGATGTCTTGTAGAATACCGGGTCCCTATGCAATATGACGGAAACAGGGTCAAGGGCAGAACCTTGCAATCCGTAAAATTTTTGGAGAACTAATTCATGGAAGAACTCATCAACAGGATCGTAGCAAGCGCTGGAGTTGACGAAGAACTGGCAAAAAAAGCCATCGCCATAATCCTTCAGTTGGTCAAGTCAGAAGGCCCTCAGGATAAAGTTGCAGAATTGTTTGCTGCCCTTCCCGGCGCATCAGAAATTGCCGAAGAGGGATCTGACAGTAGCGGTGGAGGTCTTATGGGTGCGTTTGGCGGCGGGGCAATGGCAGCTTTAGGAAAATTGCAAAGTGCTGGCATGGGCATGGGCCAAATTCAAAGCGCTGGCAAAGAAGTGATCGGCTATGCAAAGGAAAATGCCGGAGAGGAACTTGTGAGCGACGTAATCGGCTCCATTTCCGGGCTCGGTAGTTTCGTTTAATTAAAATGTATGGAAATCTTGGGAAATTTGCACTGATTAGGTTATAATTGTGCAGTGCGAAGTAGCACGGACGGCATTTGAGCGTGCTACATTTGGGTTGGCCTAGCGTTCCCTAAGGTTTTTTATGAGCGATTTTTCCCTTGCTGACGAGTTTCCCCGGCCTGACCATTCCGATTGGCTGGGGTTGGTTGAAAAGACCTTAAAAGGAGCGGATTATGAACGTAGTCTCGTATCGCACAACTATGATGGTTTGCGAATTGATCCGCTTTTTAATGCTTATGAGCACCCCTTCCAAGATGTAAGCCAGCCTCTTACAGCAAAACGCGGCCCACCCCATATTTGTCAGAGTTTTTCCCATCCCGACCTTGAAATTTCAAATAGGGAAATCCGCGAAGATCTGAACGGCGGTGTCACGGCGATCAGATTAAGGATTAGCGATGGCGTTTCTCCGGGGATTGTTGTCAAGGATCTAGCTGATTTAGAACGTGTTCTTGATGGTGTTTACCTCGATGTTATCCCGATTGAATTGGATGCAGGAAATCGCTCTTGTGAATTTGCGGCTCTATTATCGGCGCTGTGGCGCAAACGGCAACTTGATACCAAGGCTCAAGGAGCGTTTTCAATTGATCCCATCAGTCTTTTTGCGGCACAGGGGAACATTGAAAATGGTTTGGAAACTTCCTTGAGGCATGCCGCACAAGCCGCAAAGGAAACTTCAAATCACTTTCCTCAGATCACTGCACTTAGTGCGGACATGCGGTCTTATCATCTTGCCGGTGCTTCGGAAGCTCAGGAAATTGCCATCGCCGCGGCCACCGGCGTAGCCTATCTGCGGGTCCAGGAGCAACTGGGCATGTCCTTGGAAACGGCGGCTCGGCAAATTTCCTTTCTGCTCAATTCAGATACCAATGTATTCCTCAACATCGCAAAATTGCGCGGTTTCAAAGTGATCTGGTCTCAAATCACGGCGGCCTGCGGCATTGATCCACATCAGGCCGATATTAAAATTACCACTGCACAGCGCATGATGAGTAGGCGTGATCCCTGGGTTAACATGCTGCGGGCGACGGCGGCGTGTTTTGCTGCCAATATCGCAGGAGCCAAGAGCGTTACCATCGCCCCTTATACTGACGCACTCGGTTTACCGGATGCATTTGGCCGCAGAATTGCTCGCAACATCCAGATTATTTTGCAGGAAGAAGCTCACCTTGCACAGGTGATTGATCCAGCCGCAGGCTCGTGGTTTGTTGAAAACCTGACCGGCCAGATGATCGAAAAATCCTGGGCTCATTTTCAGGAAATTGAAGCTGAAGGCGGGATTATTTCAGCTTTGAAGACTAATTTTCTGCAGAAAAAAATAGCGACAGTTGCTGCAACCAGAGCAAAAAATATTGCAAGCCGTAAAGATGCGCTCACCGGGGTAAGTGAATTTCCGAATTTAAACGAAAGTCCAGTCGATTTTGCAGCCTGCTCAAATTCGCCGAGAGCAGCGCACCGGGAGAATGCGCTGGTGTGGTCTGACACGTTGGAAAAAATGATTTCAGAGACGTTGTCAGGGGCAAATATTTTGCCTGCAACAATCAGTCGTGGCGCCGTATGTATGGCGCTGCCGATACATCGCCTGGACCATGAATTTGAAATTCTTCGCTCCGCCAGTGATGCGATATTGGCCAAGACTGGAACCCGGCCAGGAATTTTTCTCGCCAATATCGGCAAGCCATCTGAATTCAACATGCGCGCAACCTTTGCCGCCAATTTTTTTGCTGCAGGCGGCATAGAGCCGGTAACGAGCGATGGTTTTTTTGAGGCCCAAGAGGCGGTGCAAGCATTTGAAAAAAGCGGTTTGAAGATTGCCGTTCTGTGTTCGAGCGATGATGGTTATCAAAGGCATGGCATCATCATCGCCAAAGCTCTTAAAGAAGCCGGGGCTGAGCAGCTTTATCTTGCGGGAAATGGCGGTGCGTTAGGACCGGATTTGCAAAAAGCCGGCATAGATACCTTCATCACACTGGGTCAGGATGTTGTCGCAATCTTAAGCGAGGTTCACAAGATTTTGGGAATTACAAATGATGAGTAAAATTCCCGATTTTTCAACCCTTGAGTTCAATCCCAGTGCTGTAACCAGCTCCACTGATACGGCACAAGCAGTCGGTGGAATGACTACGCCCGAAGGCATTACGTTAAATTCCGCTTATACTGCTGGTGACCTCAAAGGCCTTGATTTCCTCAACACCTACCCCGGAATTGCACCGTTTTTGCGCGGCCCCTACCCGACCATGTATGTAACAAGACCCTGGACCGTGCGGCAGTATGCCGGATTTTCGACTGCTGAATTGTCGAATGCTTTTTACCGGCGCAATTTGGCAGCCGGCCAAAAAGGCCTGTCCATAGCCTTCGATCTTGCTACCCATCGCGGATATGATTCAGACCATTCGCGTGTGATTGGTGATGTGGGCATGGCCGGTGTCGCAATTGATTCAATTTATGATATGCGAACCCTGTTTGACGGAATTCCGCTTGATCAGATGAGCGTCTCAATGACCATGAATGGTGCGGTAATTCCAATTCTCGCTCTGTTTATCGTCGCGGGAGAAGAGCAAGGCGTGCCTGCGCACAAACTTACCGGTACCATACAAAATGACGTGCTGAAAGAGTTCATGGTGCGCAATACTTATATTTACCCGCCAGCGCATTCGATGCGGATTATCGCGGATATCTTTGCATATTCATCCAAAAACATGCCGAAATTCAATTCGATTTCGATATCCGGCTACCATATGCAAGAGGCCGGGGCGAGTGCTGATCTTGAATTGGCTTATACGCTGGCAGACGGGTTGGAATATGCCCGCACTGGTGTCAATGCCGGGTTGAAAATAGATGATTTTGCTCCCCGGCTGTCATTTTTCTGGGCGGTTGGCATGAATTACTTCATGGAGGTGGCCAAACTTCGGGCAGCCCGGATGTTGTGGGCCAAGCTGATTAAGCCATTTAATCCCTCAAATGAAAAATCTTTGAGTCTTCGCACACATTGCCAGACCAGCGGCTGGAGCCTGACCGCGCAAGATGTCTTCAATAATGTTACCCGCACCTGTGTTGAAGCCATGGCGGCCGTACATGGCGGCACACAGTCCCTTCATACCAACGCTCTCGATGAGGCCTTAGCGCTGCCGACGGATTTTTCCGCCCGGATTGCCCGCAACACTCAATTGTTTCTGCAACAGGAAACCGGTGTTACCCAAACTATAGACCCCTGGGGGGGCAGTTATTATGTCGAACGTTTGACCCACGACCTTGCCGAACGGGCGTGGCAACACATTAATGAAGTTGAAGAGCTGGGCGGGATGACTCAGGCCTTGGAAAACGGCCTGCCCAAGCGGCGGATCGAAGAAGCTTCGGCGCGAACGCAAGCACGCATAGATTCGGGCGATCAAACCGTTGTAGGTGTAAATAAATACCGCCTTGAAGAACCTGAAAACATCGAGGTTCTCAAAGTTGACAATCAGGCAGTGCGCACCTCGCAAATTGAAAAACTGGCGAGGTTGAAGGCAGAACGAGACGAGCAGACCTGTCTATCAGCGCTTGATGCCGTGACGAAAGCTGCGGAATCTGGTACAGGCAATCTACTTGAATGCGCGATTGCCGCTGCACGGGCCAAAGCATCTGTTGGTGAAATCAGTTTTGCGATGGAGCGTGTATTTGGACGGCACCGCGCGGAAGCTTCCGCTATTTCCGGAGTCTATCGGGCTGAAATGAGTTCAAAAGAAAAACACATTGACGAGGTTTTGAGACAGGTCGAAACCTTCGAAAAAAACGAGGGCCGCAGACCCCGTATCTTGATTGCCAAAATGGGCCAGGACGGCCATGACCGCGGGCAAAAGGTGATTGCTTCGGCGTTTGCTGATCTGGGTTTTGATGTGGATATCGGCGCGCTATTTCAAACGCCCGAAGAAGCCGCTCGCCAGGCGGTCGAAAATGATGTTCACATCATTGGTGCCAGTTCACTCGCCGCCGGGCATTTGACCCTGGTTCCGGAACTCAAACGCGAACTTGAAAAACTTGGTCGCGGCGACATCATGATTGTCGCCGGCGGCGTTATCCCGCCGCAAGATTATGACGCGCTATACGAAGCCGGCGCCAAAGCAATCTTTCCACCGGGAACGATAATTACCGAAGCTGCTGCAGATTTGATCGCAAAATTGAATGTGCAATTGGGTCATGCCAAGGATGCCGCCGAATAAGGTCAGGAGAATATTATTTCCAGTTTTTCTGACATCGGATTGGACAATCTGGCTGCCGCTATATGCGAAGGTGACAGGACGGCTCTGGCGCGTGCTATAACGCTGGTTGAATCCAAACACAGCAACCATCAGGTGCTGGCGCATGACCTTCTGCAAACGCTGCTCCCCCATACCGGCAAAGCCCACCGCATCGGCATTACCGGTGTTCCAGGCGTCGGCAAAAGTACACTTATAGATACGCTTGGCAGCAATTTGACTGCGCAGGGTCACAGAGTTGCAGTGTTGGCAATCGACCCGTCAAGCCAGCGCACCGGCGGATCCATTCTGGGCGATAAAACACGGATGGAGCGACTGTCCATAGACAGGTCCGCCTTCATCCGTCCTTCACCCTCTTCCGGCACGCTTGGCGGGGTGACGCGCAAGACGCGTGAAACCATGTTTTTGTGTGAGGCGGCGGGTTTTGACGTCATCATTGTCGAAACCGTCGGTATCGGCCAGTCGGAAACGGCCGTTGCCGAAATGGTTGATTTTTTCCTCATTTTAATGCTGATCGGCGCAGGTGATGAATTGCAAGGCATCAAAAAAGGCGTTCTGGAAATTGCCGATATGATTGCGATTAACAAGGCCGATGGCGCCAATGCCGAACGCGCCAATAAAGCGGCCGCCGAATATCGCGGTGCGCTGAACATACTCACCCCCCTATCGCCAAATTGGTCGCCGCCGGTAATTACTGTCAGTGGGATGCAAAACACAGGCCTTGATCAATTATGGTCCGAAGTCTTGCGCCACCGGTTGGCCTTGAGCCAATCCGGTGAATGGCAAGAAAAACGCCAGGAGCAGCAAGTAAGGTGGATGTGGACGTTGCTGGAAGACGGGCTTATGAGCCGTCTGCGCAACCATCCTGACGCAGAAGCAAAAATTAGCCAGGCAGAAAATGACGTCCGCGCCGGCAGGTTAACTGCGGTTAATGCGGCAGCCGACCTGCTCGGTTTGCTGTCGGCTTAGGGTCTGACCCGGTAAGTGGCGTTGCCGCTGTGTTTCCAGCTTAAAAACTAATGGCACTTGAACCTTGAGGTGCTGTTTACCTCAATTAGAAACCGTCGGAAAAAATTCACTCCTTTTTGTTAGACTTATCATCAGTGCAGTTAAAGGGTGATCTCATGGTTTTTTCCCGGCGAAGATTTCTTGTATCCTCCAGCGCTATAGCCTTTGGCACCAGCTTTGCTTTTAGCGCTGTGGCCAAAACGTTGAATGGTTCGCTCAATGCCCGTGACTTTGGCGTTAAGCCAGATGGGGGAGACCAGAGCCGCGCCTTGCAAAAAGCCATTAATCAGGCAGCAAAAGAGCAAGTACCATTGTTTTTGCCCGGCGGGGATTATGCGCTCAGCAATATTAGCCTTCCCTCCGGCATTCAGTTTATTGGTGTGCCGGGACAGACCGTGTTGAATTATAGCGGGGGCGGCGAATTACTTGCCGCCAGTGATGCTGAGAACATCTCTTTGCAGGGACTAAGCCTTAGGGGCAACAAGTTAGATTTTTCACCGTCAAGCAAGGCGTTGTTGGTTGCGAGAAACACCAGAAATCTACGGCTTGAAAGCTGCCGGATTTTTGACAGCTTTGCCAACTGCGTCAGTCTGCACAATGTTTCCGGCAAAATCTCCGGTTGCGAATTAAGCCAGGCGCGCGAGGCCGGACTGTTCTCTGTTGACGCCCAAGGCCTCACAATAAGCGATTGCCTTGTCGATAAGTGCGACAACAACGGAATTCTGGTCTGGAGGTCTCAGAAGGGAGAAGACGGAACAATTGTTACCGGCAACAGGATAATTAATATCAAGGCTGTAAATGGTGGATCGGGCCAGAACGGCAACGGCATTAATATTTTCCGGGCACATAATGTTATCGCCGCGCAAAACCATATCCGTGATTGTGCTTTTTCTGCGGTAAGATCCAATGCGGGTTCTGCCTGTCAGATCCTCGGCAATTCCTGTTCGCGAATTGGCGAGGTTGCACTTTATGCCGAGTTTGGATTTGAAGGGGCGGTTATTGCGCAAAATATCGTTGCAGATGCGGCCAGCGGTGTTTCCATCACCAATTTCAATGAAGGTGGTCGCCTCGGGGTGTGTGCCAGCAACATCATCCGCGATTTGTTCGTGCGCGAGGGGGAAATAGATGCTCGCGGTGTCGGCATTGGTGTTGAGGCTGATACGCTGGTGACCGGTAACCTGGTCGAAAATGCGCCGGTCATGGGAATTTCATTAGGTTGGGGAAAATACCTGCGCGATGTCAGCGTAACCGGCAACATTATCCGCAAGTCCCGTATTGGAATTGGCGTCAGTGTTTCGTCGGGCGCAGGGCAGGCCTTAATTTCGGACAACCTGATTTCCGGTGCTACGGCGCAGGCTATTGGCGGATATGATTATCAAAAAAAGCTGACCGAGGACCTGATCGACAGCGTCAATGCAGCCCGCTTCAGCAATTTGACCATCAGAAATAATGTTGCCAGCTAATTTGAGCTGCTATTCCGCAGCCTGGCGCGCCGCAGCTATAATTGCTTGGTCGTGGCGCTGTTTGGCAACCGCTTTGTCTCCGCCCCGTGTTTCGGTAAACATCGACAATTCATCAACCTCGTCTTTGCTCGGCGGGGTCAAGGACAAATCAGTGTAGTCCTTTGCCGCCGGGTCCCGTTTGATCCGCTTCCTGATAATGCCCATTTTGACAATCCAGTAGGCCATCTGGGCATGTTTGGAAACCACATCGGCGACATACTTGGGATAGAAGACCAACGGGTTTTCCCGCGGCATGC
>JAJFHR010000156.1 GCA_021775515.1 Hyphomicrobiales bacterium
TTAAACAGAAGCGTTGGATTTTCGCTTTTCATCTATGAGAAGGGGTGATGGTGCCCTGGAGAAGACTCGAACTTCCACTTCCTTACGGAAACTAGCACCTGAAGCTAGCGCGTCTACCAATTCCGCCACCAGGGCTTGGAACCGTGAGAACTAGGCCGCACTTTGTCTCTTGTCAATGACATTACGCCTCAAAATTAAACTTTCTTGCCTTTATAATCTTGAGTGGCAAACAAGCCGCAAATCAGCTATTTAGAAGAGATCACCTCATTTAAGATGAAAGTGGCGGAAAAGTGCATTCAGGCGATCTTATCACAGTCTTCGGCGGCTCAGGGTTTATTGGCCGGCACGTGGTGCGTGCCCTGGCCCGGCAGGGCTTCAGAATTAGAGCTGCGGTGCGGCGGCCAGATTTGGCTTATCATCTCCAGCCGTTGGGGGATGTAGGTCAGATACATGCGGTCCAGGCTAACCTGCGGTATCCCGCGTCTATAAAAGCTGCCCTGGAGGGTGCGGATGCTGTTGTTAATCTAGTCGGCATAATGAACGAAACCGGGCGCCAGACCTTTGACGGTGTTCATGCGTTCGGGGCTCAGGCAGTTGCCAAAGCAACGGCCGAGCGCGGCCTTGACAAACTTGTCCACCTTTCAGCCCTGGGGGCGGACGAAAATTCAAAATCAATTTATTCCCGCAGCAAAGCCGAAGGCGAAAAGCTCATACGTGAAGCAGTATCCACGGCTTGCATCCTGCAGCCTTCTGTTGTTTTTGGACCGGAAGACAAGTTTTTCAACCTATTTGCCGGCCTCGCCAGAATAAGCCCGGTTTTGCCTTTGATCGGCGGCGGCCAAACGAAATTTCAACCGCTGTATGTGGGCGATCTGGCCGACGCTGTTGTTGCCTGCCTAAAAGAAAAAACCGCTGCGGGCCAGACTTATGAACTTGGTGGTCCAGAAGTTTTGACATTGCAGCAATGTATGGAATTTATTCTAGCAACCATTGACCGCAAACGGCTATTGGTTCCGCTGCCCTTTGCCGTTGCCCGGTTCCAGGCGCAATTTCTCAATCTCCTGCCCAACCCCCTACTCACACCTGATCAGGTGGAATTGCTGAAACATGACAACGTGGTCAGCGCTCAGGCGGTATTACAGAACAGGAGCCTGGAAGCTCTTGGCATAGAGGGCCATTCGGTTGAAACCATGGTGCCGCCTTACCTGGCGCGTTTTCGGCGGGCCGGTCAATTTACCCACGTCAACCCGACGGAGTAACGACTATTTGTCCAAACGGCCTGAAGGTATCGCCGCAAGCCGTTGAGCGGCCGTAATCACGACCCGCAAGGCATCAATGGTACCGTCAGCTTCGCCTTTTTCAAAATCACCTTCTATTTGCCCCATCTGATTGGTGACGTGGGCAAAACAGATAACCGGTTTGCCGCGTGCCTGAGCAAAGGCATAAAGGGCGGCGGTTTCCATTTCAACGGCAAGCAGTCCGCGTTCGCGCATACGTTCTATTTCCTCCGCCGTCTCGCGAAAGGGCGCATCTGTTGTCCATGTCGGGCCCCGCAACACGGGAACGTTAAAATCATCAAAGGCGCCGTCAAGCCGGTTAATCAGTTCCGCTGGTGCCTCACTATAGTTAGAGGGCGGCAGATAGTGATAACTCGTGCCTTCATCGCGCAGGGCGCGATCAATAAGGATAAAATAAGGTGGCGATCTCAGGGTTGAAATTTGCCCCGAAGAGGTAACGCTCACCAACAGTTTGCAGCCGGAGGCAAAAAGTTCCTCCGCCACCAGAACGGCAAAGGACGAGCCGACAACACAACCGATGATACCAAGTGTTAGTCCGTCCTGTTCAAAGACATACAGATCGGTGTGATAACATACCCAACCATCAAGTTTTCGCGTCCGCCCCTGGGCAATCAACCAGCGCTCAATATCGCCATCGGGATCAAGCAGGCAGATATCCGGTACTGGCTCAAGGTCGGCTGATTTTTGGCGCCGCGCTTCACGCAACAAAGCTTCCGGAGTAAAGGCTGACGGCGCGCCGTAATTTTTATCGGCCAAAATTGGCGGGAGCTCTGTTTCACTCATCTATAAATTTTCTCTCTAAAAGGCCGATGTTATGATCATCGAAATTCCGGCGATCAGCAGAAGTCCCAGGATAACTTGATTGAAGCGATGATCGCCCAGTTTGTCATAAGTTTTCCGCCCGAGCCAGACGCCTGCTATCGTTCCCGGCAAGGCGACTATAATCAAGCGTGCGACTTCTGCGGTGATAAACCCGCCAATTGCTTGAGAAATTCCAGCAAAAAGCAAAACGGAAAGATTGAAAGTCTGGAAGATACTGCGTTTTTCGTGTCTGCCCCAGCCCTTCAGGCTCGCCCAGACTGTCGGAAGTGGACCGGATAGGCCGGCAAGGCCGCCCAGTATACCGCCGCCCAAACCAACGATGCCATCAGCAATTGGGCCTCCCCATGAGATTTTAGGTGCTGAGTTTTGCACCAGCATGAAACTACTGTAGATAATCAACAGACCACCAATGAGCAGTTTGAAAGGATTTAGGGGGATAAGCGGTAATAGGATCGTCCCCAACGGCACGCCAAAAAGTCCACCCAGAACAAAAGGCAATATGCGCCGCCAGACAATAGCCCGCCAAATATCCGGCAAAGATTGCAACTGACCAATAATAGAACAGATAACCACAAGTGGTGCAGCCACCACTGGTTGGACCGCATGAAGCCAGAAGGCCAATGCGGCAAGCCCGGTGCCAAATCCCGCAAGTCCGGTTACATACCCACCAGCAAGAGCTCCTGTCAGTATGAATATTTCGGTTGTTGCCATAGTGTCATTTTACGCAGGCGTGATGTGTAAACGTCGATGTACCCCGCAGTCAGCCGATTTAGACAGTGAGCTTTTTTTACAGATAAATCCAGGCCAGCAGGGCAGAGCCGAGAATAACGCGGTAAGCAACAAAGGGCATCAATGTCATTCTGCGCAACAAAGCCATCATGAACCAGATCGACAAAAAGGCTGAGACAAAGGATAGACCAGCAGCGGTTATGGCATCGTTTTGCAGGGCGAAATCACCGGTGCCATAAAGTTCATAAGCTGTTGCTATCCCCAACCCCAGAATGGTTGGAATGGACAGGAGCATGGATAGTCTGGCCGCATCGGTGCGCATAAACCCGAGATACCGGGCCATTGAAATGGTGACACCGGAGCGGCTTGCCCCGGGGACCAGTGCAAGAGCCTGGCTGGCGCCAATAAGCAGAACATCGCGCAGGGTTGTGGACGACATCTTGCGTTTCGTAGCACCAATTCTGTCAGCCACCAGCATCAAAACGGCAAAAATCATATTTGTCCAGGCGATCACCGGCAACGTGCGCAACTTCTCGATCAAGCCAGTTTTTAATAATATAAAGCCGAACACAAAAACCGGTATGGTGGCAATTGCCAGATAGAGCAGAAACCGGCTTCGATCGGACAGTCGGCCGCGGCACAAATCAAAAAAACCGTTCAAAAGCGCCAAAACATCACGCCAAAAATAAAGTACGACGGCAAACAATGAGCCCACATGAATAGACACATCCATGAGTGGGCCCTGATCCTGCCACTGGGTCAGCAAATGCACGAGATTAAGATGGCCTGAGGAACTGATTGGCAAAAACTCGGTCAGCCCTTGAATTAGGGCGAGCACAATAAGTTGTTCGAGGGGCAAGGGAAGAATTTCCTTGGGTTGTTATGAGCGAATCAGATTGCCGTAAATCGTCGTAGAACCTATATCCAATCAATCGCATTTATCCAATGGACCATATCAAAAATATTCCAAATTGGTTAGTGCGAAGGTAATTTTACAATTCACCTCGGCAGAAAAAAGAATTAGAAACAGTTCCATGTCACAGCTTTACCATTACCCACTCTGTCCCTTCTCCCGGCGCATAAGACTGGCTTTGGGAGAATTTGGCGCCTCCCTCGACTTAATAGAAGAACCACCGTGGTCGAGACGCGCAGAATTTCTAATGTTAAACCCGACTGGCGAAATTCCTGTCCTGGTAGACGATGATGGCTGTGTTGCCGCCGGCATTTA
>JAJFHR010000157.1 GCA_021775515.1 Hyphomicrobiales bacterium
CCAAGGCTGCAGGCGTGCCGATGTTGTTGGCGGTAAACAAGATTGATTTGCCAGCCGCTGATCCAACCCGTGTACGCAACGAATTGCTCCAGCATGAAGTTGTTACCGAAGCAAATGGCGGTGACGTTCAGGAAATCGAAGTTTCCGCGCTCAAGGGCACCAATCTCGATAAGTTGCGGGAAGCTATTTTGCTTCAGGCTGAAGTTTTGGAGCTCAAGGCTAATCCAAATCGGGCCGCCGACGGCGTTGTTGTCGAAGCTAAACTTGATCGCGGTCGCGGACCGGTTGCAACTGTTCTCGTTCAGCGCGGAACTTTAAGAGTCGGAGACATTTTCGTTGCCGGAAGTGAATGGGGTAAAGTCCGCGCACTGGTCAATGATCGTGGTGAGAACGTCGAAGAAGCCGGCCCGTCAATGCCGGTTGAAGTTCTGGGCCTAAGCGGAACACCGGACGCCGGTGATAAATTCAGCAGCGTCACCAGTGAAGCTCAGGCGCGTGAGATTACCGAGTATCGTCAACGCAAGTATCGCCAAAACAGAGCGGTTGGAGCCGGTGCCCGCACCTCACTTGAACAGATGATGACCCAATTGGGCGATGCCGGAAAACAGGAATTTCCAATTGTCATCAAAGCCGATGTTCGAGGCTCTGCTGAAGCCATAGTGGCGGCGTTGGAAAGCATGGGCAACGACGAAGTCTCTGCACGAGTTATTCATTCAGGGGTTGGCGGTATTACCGAATCAGATGTTGCTCTTGCCGATGCCTCCAAGGCAGTGGTTCTTGGTTTTAACGTGCGCGCAAATTCTCAAGCCCGCGAGGCTTCTGCAAACAGCAACCTTGAAATTCGATATTACAACGTCATCTATGATCTGGTTGATGATGTTAAAGCAGCATTGTCAGGTATGTTGTCGCCGACCATTCGCGAAGAATTCCTCGGCAATGCGGAGATACTCGAAGTATTTAACATTTCCAAGGTTGGCCGCATTGCCGGCTGCCGCGTAACCGAAGGTACCGTAAAACGAGGTGCAAAGGTTCGCCTCATCCGCGACGATGTTGTAATCCACGAAGGAACTCTTGGAACGCTCAAGCGTTTCAAGGATGAAGTGAAAGAAGTTGTCGCGGGTCAAGAATGTGGCATGGGGTTTGAAAATTACCAGGACCTACGGGCAAAAGACATTATCGAATGCTTTGAGACAGAGGAAATTGCACGCTCGCTCTAAAATCAGACTGGCGCAAAGCATCGATTATTCCACGTGGATCATATTAAGAGGAAATAATGGCTAAGCGGTCAAGCTTGCGTGGTGGTAAGGCACCAAGCCAGCGACAATTGCGTGTTGGCGAGGTTCTGCGTCATGAACTGGCGCAGTTATTTGTGCGCAATGAAATCAGAGATCCCGATTTAAACGAGACTATTATTACGGTGTCGCAAGTATCCGTTTCTCCCGATCTGCGCAAAGCCAAAGCTTTTGTCATGCCCTTGGGGGGCAAAAATCAACTGGCCGTAGGAGTTGCACTCAATCGTGCGCAAAAATTCATCCGCGGCGAAATCGGTCGCAATATTACCCTGAAGTTTACCCCTGAAATTGAGTTTTTAATTGATACTTCTTTTGACTACTCAGACCGGATCGACGAGGTTTTAAATGCCCCCGAAGTTGCCCGCGACGTCCGCCCCAAAGATGGTTCGGTATAGGCGTTAAATCATGGCTCGTAAGCGAAAAGGTGACCCGGTTCACGGCTGGATTTTACTGGATAAACCGGTCGGCATGACATCAACCCAGGCAGTTAGCCGGGTTCGCCGGCTGACAAATGCTCAAAAGGCGGGCCACGGCGGTACCCTTGATCCGCTGGCTTCAGGCATATTGCCCATAGCTTTGGGTGAAGCGACCAAAACTTCCGCCTATGTTATGGACGGTGCCAAGACTTACGAATTCACCGTGGCCTGGGGCGTCGAAACTGATACGGATGATACAGAAGGCAAGGCCATCAAAACCAGCGATGAACGGCCGCAACAAGACGCAATAAACGCGTTGCTGAATGAGTTTACCGGAACCATTAGTCAATTGCCGCCACAGTATTCAGCGCTGAAAGTTGGCGGCGCGCGCGCCTATGATATCGCCAGAAGCGGTGAGGTGGCCGATTTGGTCGCGCGCGAGGTGCGAATTGACCGGCTTGAGGTTATCGGCCACCCTGATGACAGTCACACTCAGTTTGAAGCCGACTGCGGCAAGGGTACTTACATTCGGGCGCTGGCGCGAGATATTGGCCGGAAACTGGGCTGTTTTGGCCATATCAGCGCCTTAAGGCGCACCCGTGTAGGCCCGTTTTTTGAGGCTGATATAATTTCGCTGGCAAATCTGGAAGAGTTGAGCCATATTGGCGCGCGCCAAGAAGGCTTGGCACAAGTTCTTCGATCCATTGAGACCGTGCTGGACGACATCCCGGCACTGGCCGTCGATAGGTCGGATGCTGCTAGACTCAAATGTGGTCAAGCAGTTGTAGTGCGCGGACGTGATGCTCCAATTTTTGATGGCACCGTTTTTGTCGCTTCCAGCGGCATACCGGTGGCGTTAGCCGAATTCCGGCAAGGAGCCCTGCATCCTAAGCGTGTTTTTAACCTAGGCTGATGGCCTTTTTACTTGAGATAGGAGTACCCGATGTCGATTACTGCTGAACGTAAATCCGAATTGATGACGGAGCATGCCACTAAAAAGGGTGATACTGGTTCACCCGAAGTCCAAGTGGCTATTTTGACTGAGCGTATCCGTAATTTAACGGAACATTTCAGAACTCATAATAAAGACAACCACTCGCGCCGCGGCCTGTTGAAAATGGTTAGCCAGCGCCGGCGGTTGCTCGACTATGTAAAGTCTAAAAACGAAAATCGCTATCAGGATCTGATCAAGAAATTAGGTATCCGACGTTAGCAAACTGGTTTTGCATGACGATGGCAATTTTCGAATGTAGCGTCCTCATGTTAAACGATTTGAGATCCGTGAAGGGAGTTGGCAATGGGGCCGACACCTGTATCTTACCCTCAAAAAAATGCTCATACGGATCTGCAATAATTTAAGAGCCCAATGAGGGTATTTGTAGGAAAATAAATGTTCGAAATACACAGAGAAGAAATTATTTGGGGTGGACGTCCACTCATCATAGAAACTGGAAAAATTGCGCGGCAGGCCGATGGAGCTGTTTTGGTGCAATATGGCGAAACCACGGTACTAGCCACAGCTGTTGCCGCACGCCAGCCCAAGGCGGGAATCGATTTTTTTCCCCTAACCGTAAATTACCAGGAAAAGACATATGCCGCCGGGAAAATCCCTGGCGGTTTTTTCAAACGTGAAGGCCGTCCCAGCGAAAAAGAAACTTTGGTTTCCCGGCTGATTGACCGGCCGATCCGCCCGTTATTTGCCAAGGGGTTTTCAAATGAAACCCAGATTATTGCTACCGTTATCAGCCACGATATGGAAAATGATCCTGATATCGTCGCCATGGTTGCCGTATCAGCCGCATTAACAATTTCCGGCATTCCCTTCATGGGGCCAATAAGTGCCGCGCGCATTGGATTTGTTAATGGCGAGTACATTCTCAACCCGCTTCTTGATAGTGAAGAAGAAAACAAACTCAACCTCGTGGTTGCCGGAACTCAGGACGCTGTTTTGATGGTTGAATCCGAAGCAAATGAGCTTTCGGAAGATGTTATGCTGGGTGCCGTAATGTTTGGTCACCGTGAATTCCAGCCAGTTATTGATGCAATCATCAATCTGGCCGAAAAATGCGCCAAAGAGCCACGGGTGGTTGAAAGTGTTGATCACAGTGAACTTGAAGGCCGGGTAAACGACCTAGTGGCCAGCAAAGTTCGCGATGCTTATTCCGTAGCCGACAAGCAGCAGCGTCAGGAAGCCGTGGCAAATGCGCGAGATGAGGCGGTAAATACGCTTCTTGAAAACGGCGAAGATCAAGATTTATCCCAAAACATCAACAATGCTTTCAAGAAACTGGAAAAAAATGTTGTTCGCAACTCCATTCTTGATACCGGCTTACGTATTGACGGCCGCGACCTCGAGACGGTTCGCCCGATAGTCTCCGAAGTGGGTATTTTGCCGCGTGCCCATGGTACGGCACTTTTCACCCGCGGTGAAACCCAGGCGTTGGTGGTTACCACTTTGGGAACAAGCGATGATGAGCAGTTTATTGATGCACTAGAGGGAACTTACAAGGAAACCTTCCTGTTGCATTATAACTTTCCTCCTTACTCGGTCGGTGAAGTTGGACGGGTCGGCTTTACCAGCCGCCGTGAAGTTGGTCATGGCAAATTGGCCTGGCGGGCCTTACGGGCGGTGTTGCCCAGCCGTGACGAATTTCCCTACACCATCCGGATTGTTTCAGAAATTACAGAATCAAACGGATCCTCATCCATGGCCACCGTCTGTGGTTCTTCCCTTGCAATGATGGACGCAGGTGTCCCCCTGACACGTCCGGTTGCCGGGATTGCCATGGGGTTGATCAAAGAGGGTGACCGCTTTGCTGTCCTGTCCGACATTCTCGGAGACGAAG